>JBMFPL010000248.1:0-5648 GCA_049969115.1 Bryobacteraceae bacterium
TCTGCCTGCCCGGGTGGACACCCGACGGGTGCTCGAATCCGTGGATCCCGGCAAGGACGTGGATGGCTTCCACCCGCTCAACCTGGGAAGGCTGGTCAGCAACCGCCCGGGCCTGCGGCCCTGCACCCCGGCCGGCATTTTGGAGCTGCTCAAGCGCTACCAGATCCCCATCGCAGGGCGCAACGCTGTGGTGGTTGGTCGCAGTGACATCGTGGGCAAGCCAGTGGCCCTGATGCTCATGCACGAGCACGCCACTGTCACGATCTGTCATTCCCGCACGTCCAATCTGGCAGAAGTCTGCCGTCAGGCGGACCTGCTGGTGGCTGCTATGGGACGGCGAGCCATGCTCACGGCCGATTACATCAAGCCGGGCGCGGTGGTCATTGACGTGGGCATTAACCGCGTCAGCGACCGCTGCGAAGCCGAGGCCATCTTCGGCCACGATCCCGAAAAGATGGCCGAATTCCAGCGCAAAGGCAGCCTGCTGGTGGGCGACGTCCACCCCCGCGACGTGGCCCGCTGCGCCAGCGCTTACACGCCGGTGCCCGGCGGCGTCGGCCCGCTGACCATCGCCATGCTCATGGCCAACACCGTACAGGCAGCCGAGCAGAGGCTGGGGCTATGCTGCGGGTCGGCCTGACCGGAGGGCTGGCTTCGGGCAAGTCCTTCGTGGGACAAGCGCTGGCCGAGCTGGGATGTCACCTGATCCAGGCCGACGAACTGGGACGACAAGCCATCGAGCCGGGCGGCGAAGCCTACCATGCGGTAGTCGCCGAGTTCGGCCGCGAAATTCTCGAGCCCGACGGTCGCATAAACCGGCGGCGGCTGGCGGCCATCGTCTTCCACGACCCGGAACGGCTGGCCCGCCTCAACGCCCTGGTCCATCCCGTCGTCATCCGGCGCGAGGAAGAGCTTATGGCGGAAATCGCCAGGCGCGATCCGCGCGGCATCGCGTTGGTGGAAGCCGCTATCTTGATCGAGACCGGAAGCCACCGGCGTTTCGATCGCATCGTCCTCGCTTGGTGCCGGCCGGAGCAGCAGATCGAACGTGCCATGGAGCGCGGCCTCAGCCGCGAAGAAGCGCTGGCGAGGCTGAAGCAGCAGATGCCCCTGGAGGAAAAGCGCAAGTACGCGCACTATATCATTGACACTTCAGGCAGCCGCGAGGATACTCTTTGGCAAGTCCGCCAATTATATCATTGTCTGCGGGAGATCGCCTCATGAAGCCGAGAATTCTGTTGTTCGGAGCGCTGCTGGCCGGCGCTTTCGTGTACCTGACCACGGTGGCGCAATGGAATCCCCGTCGCGTGTTCGGCTCCAGCCGGACGGCCACGCCCGCTCTTTATACGGAGACCGCCGCTGCCCAGCCGCCGCTCGACCCGGGCGAGCGCAACAACATCGAAATTTACAACGCCGCCGCGCCCGCCACGGTCAACATCACCAGCGTGGTCTACGAGGAAACCTGGTTTCTGGAGATCGTGCCCAAGCGCGGCACCGGCTCGGGATTCCTCATCAGCGAAGACGGGCTGATCCTGACCAACAGCCACGTCATCGAAGGCGACCCGCGCGAGTTGCAGGTGACCCTGCACGACCAGAGCCGTTACCGCGCGCAAATCCTGGCCAATGACCGGCGCAGCGACCTGGCACTGATCAAGATTACGCCCCGCAAAAAGCTGCCTTTCCTCAAACTCGGCAACTCCGACAGCTTGCAGGTCGGCCAGAAAGTGCTGGCCATCGGCAACCCGTTCGGCTTGGCGGGGACCCTGACCACCGGTGTGGTCAGCGCCCTGCACCGCACGATCAGCGACGCGGACCGGACGCTGGAAGACATGATCCAGACCGACGCCGCCATCAACCCGGGCAACTCGGGCGGGCCGCTGCTGGATTCCGCGGGTAACGTCATCGGCATCAACACCGCGATCCTTGGACCGGGAGGAAACATCGGCATCGGCTTTGCCATCCCCATCAACCGCGCCAAGCAGATGCTCGAATGGTACCGGACCACAGGTCGTCCGGCGCCGCGGCTGGGCGTGAGTGTGCTGCCGGTCTCCGGGGACTTGGCCGAGCTGCTCGAGCTGCCCGCTGAGGGCGGCCTGCTGATCCTCGAAGTGGAGCCTGGCTCGCCCGCAGCGCGTGCAGGACTGCGCGGGGCTACACGCCGCGTCGTGATCTACAACTACCGCATCCCGGTCGGAGGCGACCTCATTCTGGCCGTGGACGGCCGCCCGGTGGCCGGACGCCGCGACGCCATCTCCTCCGCCCTCAGCCGCAAGCGCCCCGGCGACACGCTGGAGCTCACCATCTATCGCGATGGCCGCACCATGAAGGTCAAGGTGCCGCTCGGTTAGCGCTGGCCGGCCGCAAGCTGGTACAATAACAGGTGATCCCCCAGCAAGTTGCCAGCGAGGAGTATCTCGAGCGATGATTTACGCCACGCAGCTCCGTCCGGGCATGATCATCCGCTTCAACGGCGAGCTGTACTCCATTTTCAGCGTCTATCACCGCACGCCCGGGAACAAGCGCGGATTCGTCCAGGCACGCATGCGCAACCTGCGCAACCAGGCCATGATCGAGCACAAGTTCGCCTCTGAAGACCGGGTCGAGCGCGCTACCCTGGAGCAGCACGAGTTCGAGTTTCTCTATAACGACGGCGACACCTACTATTTCATGAACAGCGAGACTTTCGAGCAAATCCATCTCGACAAGTCCGCGCTCGGCGACGCCATCCAGTATCTGGTGCCCCAGCTCCAGGTGACCGTGTTGTTTTACGAGGGCCAGCCCGTGAGCGTCGAACTTCCCCCTACTGTGGACCTCACGGTGGTCGAAACCGAGCCCGGCCTGCGCGGCGCGACCGTATCGAACGTCACCAAACCCGCCCGCCTGGAAACGGGCCTCGTCATCCAGGTGCCGCCGTTCGTCAACCAAGGCGACAAAGTCCGGGTCAATACCGCCGAGGGGACCTATCAGGAGCGAGTCTGAGCGCCCAGCCGCCAGACCCGCACCGCAAAAGGTTCGAAACGCGCCCTCAATGCAGCGGCCCGACTAACCCGGGGCGCTTCGGTAAATAACTCCCGCGCCTCCTGGAAACGTTCCAGGCCGCGGAAAGTTACTTCGACCGGATTGCAGTCCGCGTTGACCGCGATCAAAACCGGCCCCGGCCGTCCCGGCTTGACCATCCACTCGATGCCTCGGTCCAGGCTGTGTCCCGTGTCGTGATATTCGAACCGCACGGGCAAACGCAAGGGGCGCGCAGCCAGCTCACCAGCCAGTGTCCGGAATTCGCCGGCCAGGCGCGCAAGGTCGTCCCACACTGGCGCCTCCGCAGGCGTGTACTCCAATCCCCAGTAGAGGATCCCGGTCACCCCGTGCACCACCGACTGGTACGCCATGAACCGCGTCTGCTCGCGGGTAGGGTACAGAACCATTTGCGGGTCACGGTCCTTTTCGCGCAGGTTTTCCCACGCGAAAGCCTGAAGCACCATGAACACCGCGCGTTGTGCACCGGCTACGCGGCGCAACTTGTCCGCGTACTGTCCCACTTGACTGATGTAAGTGTTCAGCAGATCGCCCTGCCGGCCATCCGGCCACAAAGCATAAAGCTCGCGGATGCCGGCGGGAATCACGGGATAAATATCCGTGGCGACAATGTCTGCCGCCTCGTTGTACCTGCACAGCGTGGACTCCAAGTTGGTGGGCGCGTGGTTCAGATAGAAGGGATGGCTCGCGTCCAGCGTTTCGACGAACCGCCGCGTGCGCACCAGTTGCTCGGGGGGCACCCGTAACTCGCCGGGTTTCTTCCACACGAAGGTGGGCTCGTCCTCCGTCTCCCAGAACAGGAGCGCAGGATCGCCCCGCGCGGCCTCGACTACCTTGCGGATCCGCTCTTCATCAGCGGCCGCGCGGTCCGGACGGATGGAGCCGAGTGCGATCCAGCCGTAAAGCCCATGCTCCCGCGCCGCTGGCAACTGCGCCGGGGTCACCCGGACCAGGTGGAAGCCCGCATCCGCTACCGCGCGCCACGGGTCTCTCACACGCGGCAACTGGTACAGGCCCAGCAGGAAAGTGCGCCGCCCTGCGATGGCCAGCATGCCATCGCTTTCGATCGCGATGCCGTGCTGCGCACGGCCCACTGCCGCCGCCAGTGCAACGAACTCGCGCCGCGTCATTGCCCTGCGTAGTCGCGCCCGACGCGCCTCGCGCTCTCCCACTTGCGCCCCGTCGCGAATAACTTGACTTCGTGGGGCATCAGGCGCGTGACGAACACCCCACCGCGCACCGTGGCTGTTTCGGTCCCGTAAAGCAGTTCAAGCCTGTCCACACCTTCCAGCCCACTGACCACGACGCCCATGTGCGGCCGGTCGTCCTCGTTGACCAGCGCCACCAGCCAGTCCCCGTCCACGCGCCGGCAAGTCCAGCCCACGCCGCGGCCAGCTTTGTCGAAGCCCTCGGAGTCAATCACCTCCACGCGCACGCCTCGGGCCTCGGGCCCGGTCAGCATCGGCTGCAAGGCCGCGAGCTCGCTGGCCATGGCGTGCAGCGACTGGCGGAACTGGGGCTGCGGCGGCGCCGCGTCCATTCCCCAGTAAAGAATCCCGCGCGCACCGTGCACGATCGCCAGCCACGCCATCATCCGCGTTTCCGCGAAGCTGGGATAAGCCACCGGCTCGCGCACGCCCGCCAGCTCGCCCCAGGCAAAACCTTGAAGAACCATCCACACCGGCAGCCCCTTGCCCACGCGCTTGTACCGTTCCGTGTAATCGGCTACCGCCAGCGGCTCGCGCCGGTGCGCGTGAATCGGATAAATGTCGCAGCCGGTGACCTGGATCGAGTCCACATACTCGCGGATGAACTTGAGATCGCTGCGCGCAGCCTCGTTGATCCAGACGGGGCGGCGGCCCGCATCGTAACTGCGCAGCCATTGAATGGCTGCCCGCAGTTTGGGCATGATCTGCGCCGCCTGTCGCTCGGAATACTCGATGGCGCGAGGCGTCTGGCGCCACCATTCGTCGGGCGCGGGGTAAATGCCGTTGCGAAACAGCCCGCTGTAGGCGGTGAAGTTCCAGACGATCTCGTCCGGCCCCTCCCAGACGGCCAGGGCCGGATGCTCCTTGACGGAATCCACCAGTCGCCGCAGCCGTTCGTCGTTCGGCCCGAGCTGGAGTGGCAACGGTATCCATCCCTTCAGGCCGGCCTTGCCAGCGCGATCGAGATCGCCTTTGTCGCGGCAGCGCACCAGATTGAAGCCGGCCTGGGACAGGGCACGCAGGCCTGCCTCCTCGCGCGGCAACTCGTAACCTCCGATAGGAAAGAGCGGGCCTCTCTCACCCTGAACGTAACCTTGCTGGGCGCCCAGTAAGGCCGACAGCGCAAGTCCGAGCGGTAAATTCCTTCTCACCGAACTATGCTTACTACACTAAGGTCCGAAAATTTCCACGCCGTGGAAATCCTTGCTATCGGCGGCCACGAACACCAGTCCCTGGCCGTCCACTACCACAGTTTTCACTACCCGCCCTTCCGAGGGGCTGAATTCCCGCAAGAAACGGCCTCCATTGTCGAACATGACCACAGCGTTGCGCTTGCGGCTGGAGTCACGCGCCGCCAGGTAGACGTTGCCCTTGGAGTCCGTAGCCATGGCGTGAAAATAGACC
>JBMFPL010000249.1:0-5616 GCA_049969115.1 Bryobacteraceae bacterium
GATCGCTAGAGCGCTTGCGAGGCAGCTTCCCTGCTGCCCATTTTGTGGGACGAGATGTTTATGACCCAGTAGTACTTAGTTGCCGCTGGCCTGTTGTGGTTGCAGCAGGGGAAGTCCCCGGTCTTTGACCAGCTCCGGCAGCGCGTAACGACCCTGCCGCTCGTTTTCCACGAACCACCTGAAGTTCTCGCCGTTGGGATCCGGCGCTTTGGTAACCCGCGGGTAGTGCACCGGCAGGCCGTCTGAAAACCCCTTGCAGGCCGCGAGGAACGCGCGGATGAAGGAAACGGCTTCGAAGGTCTTTTGTTCCTCGCCGTAGGCCCGCACCACTGCTTGCTTGAATTTGCGGATCGCCTGGTCGATGGGGGCCTCGCCCGGCGGGTCGGTTGACCACCGCGAATACCAGAGCCTCAGGCCCTCAGGCGTGCGCAGGTCGCACTCGGCGATGTCGAGCCGCACGCTGCCGAAGCCTAGCGGCCGGCCACCGCCGAAGCGCAGGTAGTGGCCTTGGGGCAGAGTGAGCAGCCAGAGCAGAGCACCCAGCTCAACTTCCGAGAGATTCTCGACGTGCAGTTCGAATCCGAACTCGGCGCCCGGCTTCACCCAGCCCTCGATCGAGCGGTTCTGATTGTCCTGCTGCTCACGCCCGCTCAGTTTCGGCCGGCGGTACTCCTGCCAGGGCGGTCCCTGCTGGGTGCGGTCCTCGAGCGGGTTTTGCCAGTGCGAGGCAGGCAGGTTGCCGTGGTGCGGGTAAACCTTGCGGCCGCGCAGGCCTTTTCCGCGCTTGTAACCAGCGTTGATCCTACTCAGGCCGTCGCGTTGCGCGTCTCCGCGCGGGGACGCCGCCACGTAGAATCTTCCCTGCTGCGGCTTGGAGGTGGAGAGGATGGCCAGCGGCAACGGGCGCTCGAAGAGCTCGAGCGCTTCTTCTTTGGGGGACAGGCAGCGAACCGGCCCGACGCGGACCAGCCCACGCGCGGCCACTCGATCTCCGACCTTTGCCTGGAGCCGCTCGGTGCGCACCCAGCCGAACACCCGGTCGGCAGGCGAAAGCTGCTCGATCCGTTCGGCCGGGCGGAGCGTGGGATCGAGCAGGTCCCAGGGCGAGCATTCATACAGCTCGCGCGAGATCATGACCGGATAAAGCGCCTCCACTCTGGTCTTGTCGGCCGACAGCCGTGCATAGCACAGCGTGCCCTCGCGCAGCTCCTCGTAGCCCTCCTCGTAGACGTGCCGGGACCAGGCGGTGCGGCCCGGTTCGTGGCCGAGGTAGTCTTCTGGCTGGTGACCCTGGCGCCGGCGGCGCTCAATTTCGACGGCGTGCAACCGCTGGTAATTCTCTATGAGTTCCCGCCACTTCCGGCGCAGTTCCTCGCTAAGGGGGAAGGGTGTGAGCTGTTCGCCGCTCGGGGTTTGGAAGAAGACGCGCTCGTCGTGCTTGCGGTTGATGTTGGCGTTGGTGATGCAGACCCAGCCGCGCTGTTCGTCGCGCTCCGGCGTACAGCGGGTGGCGCGGCGGATAGAGGTGACTCGCCAGTACTCGAATCTGCACGATCTGTGACGGTTGAGCTCCTTTTCGAAGTAAACTTCGTCCCCGTGCGCGGGGAGGGTTCCGTCCGGGTATTTAGGTGCGGACCGGGAAACCTGGCCGTTGGCCCCATACCGAGGCAACCACGCTGCGTACATCGGGCCGTCGGGCGCGCCGTCCTTGCCGATCTTCGATGTTCCCGTGAGTAAGTGGATCTTGCCGCCGGAAATCCGGGCCGGGATCATCCTCAAGCCCTCGTGCGCATCCATGCGGTAGGCCAAGCGCGACTTGTACTCCTCAGAAAAGCGGCCGAAGCGCGAGTTGGTAATGGTTTCGTAAGCTGAGCGCAGCATACCGCGCACGCTGGAGGCGGGCACGAGCGGCTTGCCCTCGGCGTCGAGCAGCACGGGGAAAATCGGGTGCTCGTTGTCGAGCTCGCGCTTTTTCTCGGGGTCGGGCAGCACCAGCGGCGTGATGGCCTTCATGCGCACGCGGATCCAGCCGCTGTAATGGTCCGGCAAGTACTCGTCCTGACGCGGCGGCTCCACGTCGCCGAGGTCGGGATCTTCGACCTTGCGCGGAGGCGCGGGGACGAAATTATAGGGGTTCTGGAAAGTGCGGCGAGGGCTCTCTTGGGTTGTCTGTGCAGGCGACCGTCGCTTTTCCGGTCGCCGGCCTTGCTGCGTCCCGCCCTGGCTCCGGGAACCGGCCCGGGGCGCGCCGCTCGGCGGCACGAACTGGCCGCCCGGCTCGCGAATTTTCTTGGGCTGCCCGCCGACCAGCTCGAATTCGACTTCCTTGCCGTTGAACTGGTCCAAACGCTCGAGCAACGTTTGTGAAATTTCTCCGCTCGCGGGATGGAAGCGCTTGCCAGCGATCTCCACCTGAATGCGGGGCGGTTTGTTTCTGCCCGCCGACGTCACCACCAGGATGCCTTTTCCCAGCTTCATGACTTGCCCTCGATGAACACGTCCACCAGCCGCGTCGCGGCGATGCGCACGGCGCCCGTCTCGGGATCTTCCTGCCAGTAATGACGCACCTTCAAGCGCGCCTGCCGTCGTTGCAAGTCTTCCTTGGTGACGGCCAGCGGCAGGACCTGCTGCAAGCCGGCGCGGTCGCCGACGTGCGTGAAGCCATCCGGCAGTTCTCCGACCACGTACTCGCCGACCAGAATCCTGCTCTCCTCGGAGGGCCGTAGCGCCTCCACGATCGCTCTGCCGTCATCTCTCATCACGCGGCCGCGCAACGCGTCGCCGTCGCGCCACATAAGCACCTCAGCCGAAGGCCCGAACAAGCGCAACTGCTGGAGCCAGTCGCGCCGAACAGACGGGCTGAGTCGGGGTGCGGCCTGGCTGGAAAGCAGCCACCGACTGCGATCGCGCTCATAACGCCCCCACGTGACGCCATCGTCGCTGTGAGCCAACGCCCAGCGCAGGTCCTCCGGCGTTCTCTCCGGCGCGGACCCCTCGCCGCGCAGCCACTTGAGCAGGCGCTCGCAGGCGTCGCGGTCGAGCGCTTGGAACGACGCGCCTGCCAGAGACCGTGTCGCGTCAGACATGCCGAATCCTCCCGTCCTGAGTCCTCTTCAGAGCCGGGGCCTCGTGGAACGCGCGGATGGCCTTTTCAATCTCCTCCGCCGCATCGCCTTGTGGGGCTTGCCCGGGTTCCAGCACCACGCTTCGCCCGTCAGGGAAGACCACGCGGACGACGCCCCTCATCCAGCCCCGACCCACGCTCGAGCTGCCGCCGAAAGGCAGCCTGCCGTGCAGCACGTCCTTGAGCAGCAACAGGACCAGCCCCAGCTCGCCGTGCTCGGGATTCAACAGCTCCATGGTCACGGCGGCCGAGCCGCCTTCCTCGGTTCGTTCCTGGAACAGTGCGCCCTCGGCGACCGCTTGCGTGAAGCGGTCCAGCGCGATGCGCGTCTGCGTCCGCGGGCGGCTGTTTTCGATGAAGACTTCGGCGATCCGTAGGCGCGAGGCTGCGGGCTGCATCTGGCGCGATTCCTCGCGATCCCGCATCCTGGGACCGAGCAGTCGCTCGACCCACAAATCGCCGTCCTGCTTGTCCTCTCGCACCAGCCGCGCGATGCGCAGGGCGCGAGCGCGGAGCGCGCCGGCGACGCTGGTACCTGGGAGCACGGGCTTGCCCGCGCTTCGCAGGTGGCTCACGTCGGGCCCTTCCGGTTCGCTGCTGGGGCTGCGGATGAGGATGTCGTGCACCGGTGAAACGGAAAATTTGATCCGTATCCTGTTTCGCCGGTCGTGCGGAGGATCGAGTGGGAGCAGCTCGTGTGGGCAGGCAGCGCGAATGGCCTCCAGCGCCGTCGTGCACTCGGCCTCTTCCCGCAGCGGGTCCTCGTGATCGGTCAGCAGCCATTCGATCCAGCCCTGCTCGCTGGTCAGATCGAACCGTCGCGCGCTCCAAACGGCGCGGGTCTTGCCCAGGCCTCGCGAACGGCGCGCACCGAGGTGCGCTTCCCCGTCGCTGAATGCGTCAAGCGCCGCCGCCAGCAGCGAGAG
This sequence comes from Bryobacteraceae bacterium, assembly GCA_049969115.1. Lineage (GTDB taxonomy): Bacteria > Acidobacteriota > Terriglobia > Bryobacterales > Bryobacteraceae > DTHT01. Next base: position 4,051 of record JBMFPL010000249.1, read on the forward strand.
CAGCTCGCGCTCGTCGCCCCCACCCGGCGCAGGCAGGATCATGTCCACGCGGACCGGGAAGCGCGTGCCCGCCGGCAGCACTTCGAAGTCGAACTTCTTGTGAGCCTCGGCCACGCCGGTTTCTGGGTCGATCGCCACGCCGTCGCGAATTTCGACCGCCAGGCCCTCGGGGAGTTCGCCCAGCGCATCGTAGATGACCAGAGGACTTTGTGAGCCGTAAGGATCGCGGCGTTCTGCGCCGAACAGTAGGGCGATCCTTTTCTTGTTGGCCTCGTCCGGTTCGGTGCGATACCCGGCCAGCCGGTCCGCCAGCGCCGAGCGCAGGCACCCCCCCAAGGTCGTCCCCGGCAGCAGCGGCCGTCCCTCGATGGGGTGCCGGAGCACGGGCATGTCCACGATGGCGCGGGATTCGCCTTTCAAGTGCACGGCGGTTTCCAGCGTCAACACGCCGCAGATCACCCAGCGTGCGTGAACCGGGCGCGGCGCCTGCGCGTCTTCGAGCGGCCATTTCACGGGCTCCATCAGCTCATCTCCTTGCGGCTGATCGCCGCCAACAGGGCGTCCAGAAACGTCACGGTCAGCGTGGCGGCATGCTGGCGAAGAATCTCTGTGACGGACGCTTCGGTTCGCAGGCAATGTTTCTGGCTGACGGCGTTCAACTGAGCGCTATCGCGGGTGGCCTCCACGAGCGCCTCCCAGCCACCCGGATCACCGGGCGCGGCCAGCGACTTCAGCCACTCGAGCAAGTTTTGTTTGTCCAGCCTACTCTCCTTCAGTTGCCTGACTGCCTTCTGGTCGGTCTGCTCCCACTTTGCGAGCAATGCGCTCAGCGTGCCCAGCGCAGCCTGCGCTTTGGCTTCATCCTGCGCGATGCGCAGCAGCGTGCGCAGTCGCCCCAGTAGAGCCTTGGCCGGGGGACACTCGACTTTCCCTGCGAGCCGGAAGGCGGCGCGGCAGAGTTCGTCCTGGGCGGCTTCTAGCACCAGGCGCGTTTCGAGCAGGCCGAGCAGCGGGTGATCCGGTGCTGCGTCTGCCGCGGCCTGACTCCCCTTCGTTGCCTGCAAGTCCGTTCTAAGGTGAATTTCGTCATCCGCGTCGTCGTGCTCGAGCAGCACCAGCCGCCCGAAGCCTTCCGCGCGGCGCTCCCCCAGGCCCTCGTGCTCGAGCGCGAGCAACTCTTGCAAGGCGATCTGCCGCAAGGCGCGCAGGACAAAGACGGATCCGGCCTGAATGGCGCAGGCTTGCGGTAGCTCCAGGCCCCATTTCTGATTGAAGCCGCCGACGGTTTCGAAGGCCCAGCGCCTGCGCTCGATTCGCGCCGCGCCGTTCAGGCGCTGGCCGAGTTCTGCCTCGATGGCCCACGGGTCCACCTGCCCTGTCAGGGGATCGCGCACGATGCAAGGTGAGCTCAACAGGATGCGCAAGGTTGCCCCCATTCCCAGATCGCCCGCGAGCAAGTACGTCGCGCCGGCGTACTCGCGCGGAATTTCCGGGAGGAATTCGATGGTTGCGTCGCCGCCATAACCTGCGCGTCGCGAGCGCCCGAGCACCACAGGACGCGCTAGC
>JBMFPL010000250.1:0-5588 GCA_049969115.1 Bryobacteraceae bacterium
GCGGTGCTGTTGGGCGGGCGCGCGGCCGAAGATATCGTCTTCAACGGGGTTGTTTCCACGGGTGCGGCCGACGATCTGGAGCGCGCCTCCGAGCTGGTGCGGCAAATGGTAACCCGGTTCGGCATGAGTCCGGAGCTCGGTGTGCTGACCTACGGTCGGGTCCACCAGGCCCACTACCTGGGGGGCGTGCTCGCTCCCGAGGAGCGCAACTACAGCGAGCGAACGGCGGAGCAGATTGACGCCGAGGTGCGGCGCGTAATGGAGGCGACCTACAAACGGGTGAAGAAGATCCTGCTTGAGCGGCGCGAGGATCTGGACCGGATCGCCTACGAACTGATCCGCAAGGAGACGCTAGAAAGGGCGGAGATCGAGGCGCTGCTGGCCCGGGCGTCGGCGCCGAAGAACTGAGAAGAGCCGCTAACCAGCCCCCTCGAGAAAAACAAAAAAGGGCCCCGCCTTTCGGCAGGACCCCCCGAGACCCAGAGGGCGGACGATTACGCGGCGAGAGCTTTCCGCTCTTCGGTCCGGATCGGGATCTGACGCGGCTTCATGGCGGTGGTCAAGGGAATCTGGATGTCGAGCACGCCGTCATGGAGCACAGCAGTCAGTTTGTCCAGATCCAGGCCGTTGGGCAGGTCAATCGTCCGCTCGAACCGCCCGTAAGGCATGTAGGTGTAGACGTAGCCCTCCTTGCCGAAGTCCTTGGGGGGCTTGCGCTCACCCTCGACCACCAAGGTGTTGCCCTGCACGCTGACCTTGAGGTCTTTCTCGGAGACGCCCGGCAGGACCACACGCAGGTTCAGGTGCTCGTCGGTCCAGCCGGTCTCCACCGCCGGGCTGAACACCCACTCATCGGTCGTGCCCCTGCGGGTGGTGCCATAGAAGCTGTCGAAGAACTGATCCATGGTACGGCGGAAGCTTTCCAGAGTCTGACGGATATCGGCAGCGAAGCTGGAAGTCAACAACATTGCTCACGCACCTCCTTTCCTGGAAAGTTTCCGGGCGGAGCTGGCGCCCACGGGACGCACCCGCGAACGCCCTCGCACCCTCTCGGGAACCGAGTAAGGTCAGCACTCCGGATGGCGCATTCGCCATCCGGCGGCCCTTCTGTGGGCCTTCCGCCCCGATAGATGCGCGGGCGCGCAGATAGGTTACACGCGCTTCACTCAAGCCTGCGCTTGCACCCGGCAAGCATCTGCGCCAAGCCCTGCCGCCACCAATCCCCCATCAACCCTTGCAGTGGACGCTCGAGCCTCCTCGGCGCAATGCTCAGTTCCTGAATCAGGACTTCCTCGTCAAAGAAGCCGGCTTCCTGATGCACGTTGCCATCCTCGCTGAGAATGCGGCTTTGGCCGTGGGATCCGGTCAAGTCCGGGTTGGCCGGGGCGTTGGCGGCGACGATGAAAACCTGGTTTTCCACGGCTCGCGCCATGAGTTGGGCGCGGTAAGGCGCCAGCTTGCGCTCCTGGCGCAAACCGGATTCATGACTGACGTAGTAGACGATTCTAGCACCAGCGAGCGCCGGCAATCGGACGAACTCGGGATAGCGCTCGTCATGGCAGACGATCACGGTGGACGGCACCCCTTCGAGTTCGAACAAAGCAATGTGGTTACCTGGCACCGCCCATTTTTCCCCGGCCAGCATCAACTTCCCGTAGCGCTCGACGATCTGCCCGGCCGAGTTGACCACCACGGCGGTGTTGTAGACGCGGCCGTTGATGCGGTAGATGCTTCCGAAGACAGCGGCGACCCGCAGCTTTGCACATGTCGTCTGGATCGCCTCTTCGGCTCTCGGGACCAGAGCCGCATCGGGCGCTGCAAGCCGATCCTTGTCGTAGCCGGTCAGGGCGCACTCCGGGAAGACCGCGACGTTGACGCCTTGCGATGCCAGCCGCGCCAGAATCTCCCGCATGCGGTCGCGGTTGAAGGCTACTTGGAATCGGGAGCGGAACTGGACGGCGGCGACCTTCAGCGTGACGGGCTCAGTCTGCCGGAGCGGAAGTAGTTGTTGAGCCGCGGCGGCGAACGCCGCCATCATCAGGCATCCCGCCGCTCGCCATGAGCGAGCATGGATGGTCGGCGCAGGCATACGTGCGGCTATTATAGAGCCGCCGGCCAGGCTGTCAGAACGCGATCCGGGCCGAACCCTGCATCGAGCGGCTGCCGCCCGCGGACGTCATGACGCCGAAGGTGGCGGCCTGCGACATATTGGTGCCGGGGGCGGCGAAGTTGGGCGTGTTGGTGAGGCCGGTAGCGTCGAGCCGGATTTCCAGCCTCAGCCGTTCACGCAGAAGCACTGTCTTGAAGAAGGCCGCATTCAGGCTGCGCGTGCCAGGTGCGCGAAGCTCATCGAGCGCGGGCGGCTCCGGGGTGACCGTGTCTTGGTTGGGCAAGGGCTGGAAGGCGGAGATGTGGAAGTAAGGATTCACCATCCTGCCGGTAGCGGGGTCGCGGCGATCGCCCAGCCGCTGGTGCACCGGACCGCTGTATTTCGGGTTGCGGATGCGAAGCGGACGCCCGTAGGCGTGAGTGATCGAAAGCGGCGTTCCCGAGGCGAACTGGGCCAGGCCGCTGACGGACCAGCCGCCCAGGATCCGGTCCCGAACTTTGTTCCACCCCGGGCCGCTGAATCGGATAGGAAGCTGGTAGATGAAGGCCAGGCGGGTAACGTGTTTGTGGTCGAAGGGGGAAACCGCCCGGTAAAACCGTGGATTGACGACGCTGGTGGTGTTGTTGTCCATCAGGCGCGAAAAGCTGTAAGTCCACAACACGGTCAAACCGTGCGTCAGCCGCTTGTCCGCCTTGGCATGAAGGGCGTGGTACAGGGCTCGGCCGGTGGGTGCGGCGTTCAAAGTGACGCTGGTGAACTGCGGGAAGCGCACCCAAACGCGGTTCTGGGTGATGGTAGAGCTTTGACCGAGGGTCGAGGTCGCCGGGAACAGTCCCAAGAAGGGATTCGGAACCCGGCGGTTCTCTTCGGCGCCCAGCGCAAGATAGGCGTCGGGTTTCTCATTCAGGTTGAAGCTTTCCGGCTGCTTGAGGCTATGCATGCCCGTGTAAGCGACCTCGAGCAGGGTGCGCGCGGGCAGTTCCCGCTGGATGCTGAACTGCCACTGGCCGTTGTAAGGATTGATGCGCGGTTCGCCCAAGAAACCGATGCTATCGCCCACCTGCGCCATCACTCCCACCGAGCTGCCCAGAGGTTGGCGCAGCCCCTGGGGGAAGGGATTGGCCCGGGTGGTGTAAGGCGTGGCGCCGTTATTTACCGTACCCACGTAGGGAGTGACCGCGTTCCAAACGCCCAGGGGTCCAAAGAAAGTCGTGTTCATGGAAACGATGCTGTAGAAGATCCCGTAGCCGCCGCGCATCACCGTGCGGGGCATCAGCTGCCAGGCGAAACCGAGGCGCGGGCCGAAGTTGCTCTTGTCGGCGGCCTGGCGGCGCGGGTTGCCATCCACGCCGGCGAAAAGGATGCCGCCGCGCAGGTTCATGCCGGGGGCTGAACCGGCAGGCGGGCGTTTTCGTCAAAGCGCCAGGCCATGCGGTTATAGCGTTCGGTGAAGGGCGTTTCCGGCTCATAGCGCAGGCCGAGGTTCAGCGTCAGCTTGCGCGTGACCTTCCAGTCGTCCTGCAAGAACCAAGCAAGGTAGTGATTCTGCGTCGAAGTTGCGGTGTTGTAGCCGAAGTTGCCGGAGGCAGCCAGGCCCAGCAGCAGGGAGGCCATTCCTGAGCCCGAGCTATCCGCCGAGCGCGCATCGAAGGGATTGGCCTGCGTGAACGTAGGATTGAAGGTGAACGAACCCACCGCATTGGAGCCCGGCGAGACGTTGTTGATGCGCCCCAGCCGGTAATCGGCGCCGAACTTAAAAGAGTGCTCGCCGGCCAGCTTGGTCCAGGTGGACACCAGCGAATAAGTGATCTGCCGCGAGAAGGACTTATCGCTGCCGACGTCGGGAAGGTTTTCGCTGAGGGGGAAATTGGGCCAGCCGCGGAAGGCCTGATTGCTCACGAGGATGTCGGGGATGTTCAGTTCTTTCGGGTCGGCACCCGCCGCGCCGCTTTCGCCCCGGCTGCTGTAGCTGAGCACGCCCAAGCGCAGCGATCCGACTAGCGTGGGCGAGGCGACGAGGGTGTCGTCTACGGCGAGACTGAAACGGCGCCGAGCCAAGGGCCGGTCCAGGTCCGAGCCGCCGGAGACCGGGAAGGAGACGGCGCCGAAGATGAGCTCGTCGGCCATCTGGATGCGGTCCAGCACGCCCAGCCGCACGAACAGGCGCTGGCGGTCGCTCACCACGTGATCTAGGCGGCCGCTATACTGGTGCTGGTCCACGGAATACGTCTTGCTGAGGCCCCAATTGTAGGCCGCAATCTGCGTGCGGCCGGGCTGGTTGGATAACGGGTATTTGCTAAGCACCGCGGCGCCGATGGGACTAATCCGCGAAGGAAGAATGACCGTGCCTGGGAAGGGCTGGCGGGTAGCGTGGGTACCCTCGACCACGGTGGTGGCCGGATCGTAGAGGGCGAAGAGACCGCCCAGGCGGTTGAGGGTCTGCGAGAAATCGCCTTTGCGTTCAGCCTCGGTGGACACACGCGCCTGGCGGGTCAGCTCACGGGCGTCGTGGTCCCGCTCAAGCGTGGTGGAAAAGAAAGTCCGGTTGCGACCATCGTAAAGACGCGGCAGCAGGACCGGCCCGCTGAAAGCGTAGCCCCACTGATGGTACGTCACGGACGGCTTGGGAAGTCCGAGACGGTTGTTTGTCCAACTGTTGGCGTTGAGCGCCGCCCAGCGTTTGTACAGGAAGGCGGTTCCGTGCCACTCGTTCGAGCCGCCTCGTGTGGTGATGGTGACCGCGCCCCCGTTGGAGTGGCCGTAGGCGGCATCGAACATGGTGGTGTGAACCTTGACTTCCTCCACGGCGTCCAGTGCGGGGACGAAACCGATGGTCCCGTCCACCGTGGTGCTGGGGCTGCCGTCCACCACGACTTCGTTGCCCCGCGCGTGCCGCCGCTACCCGAGATGGAGAAATCGCCTTGGGCGCTGCTGGTGTAGGTGCCTGTGCCTCCGGTGACGCCGGGCGCCACGTTGCGCAAGTTGATCACGTTCCGGCTGAGCGAGACCACCATGGTTTCGACCATAATCCGCTCGATCACCTGGCCCAGGTCGGAGGTGCCTGTGGAAAGCAGCGGCGCCGCGGCGGTGACAGTGACCGACTCGGTGGCCTGGCCCAGCTCCAGTGTGAGGTCGAGCGTGACCTGCTCGTTGAGCGAGACGCGGATGCCCTGCCGCTCAAGCGCTTTGAATCCGGGATGCTCGACGCGAACCGTGTAGTTGCCGGGCAGCAGGAAGGGAACCTGATAGTTGCCCGCCTCGTTGGAGACCGCCGTGGCCTTGACGTTGGTCTCGACGTTGATGACCTCGATCGCTGCGCCAGGAACGGCGGCCCCGCTGGGATCGATGATGCGGCCGCGGATGGCGCCACGAAACTCCTGCGCCCAGAGCGCAACCGGCAGCAGCGCGGCAAAGATGGAAAGCTTAGCAGGTCGCTGAAAAATGGCCTTGTTGAGGCGAAAAGCGTCCTGTTTTTTCC
>JBMFPL010000251.1:0-5578 GCA_049969115.1 Bryobacteraceae bacterium
TGGCGCACGCCGTAGCCAGTCCAGCCCCCCATGAAGATCAGTGGGATCATGGCATAGTTGGCGATAGTCGCCCGGCTGGCCTGGCGCGTGCCGTGACGCGCGGCGACGTGGGCGATCTCGTGAGCCATCACCCCGGCCAGCTCCGCCTCGGTCTCAGCCCGCATGATCAGGCCGGAATTGACGAAGAAGAACCCGCCGGGCAGCGCGAACGCGTTGACCTCGTCGCTGTCGATCACTTTGATCGTGAAGGGAACCTTGGCGTCGGAGTTCCGCACCAGATTCTGACCGACGCGGTTGACGTACTCGGCGATGATGGGATCGTCAATGATCTTGGCCTGGCGCTCGACCTCCTGCGCCAGCTCCTTGCCCAGCGCTATCTCCTTCTCCAGCGAATAGAGGTTGATGCCCCTTCCGACATCGCGCTCGCCGATGGCGTCAGGGTCCTTCTTTTTGTCCTTGGCCAGCGTGAACGGCGTGGCAAGAACCAAAGTGGCCAAGCCCGCCAGCAGGGTCCGCAACATCCGCCGCATCGGCACCTCCCGCCCTTCCGCCGCCCCCGCAGGGAAGGGCCCACCTCAATTATACGCCGCTGCCCCGCTTTCGGCACTCGCGGCGTTCACCTTTTCTAACGTATAGTCGAGGAGATGGGTTGCGAAAAATCCGCACTCGTTGCCGGGCCGCTGTGGCAGGCCTACGCCGACGAATTCCCGGTAACCCGCAATCTGGTGTACTTGAACCACGCGGGAGTTGCTCCCCTACCCCGCCGTGTGGCCGAAGCCATGACGGCCTGGACCCGCGAGGCCATGGAGTGGGGATCTTACCACTACGCCCGCTGGCTGGAGACCTACGAGGGACTCCGGCTGGCGGCGGCGCGCCTGATTGGCGCCTCGCGCGACGAAATCGCGATCGTCAAGAACACCTCGGAAGGAATCGCCGCGGCGGCCATGGGACTGGAGTGGCGCCCGGGCGACAAGATCGTGGTCTTTGCCGAGGAATTCCCGGCCAACTACCTGCCTTGGAAACGGCTGGAGCGGCGCGGCGTCCGGCTGGAGGAACTCTCCGTGTTCGATCCGCCGGAAAAGATCGAGCGGGCTTGCCGCGGCGCGCGCCTGCTGGCGCTCAGCTTCGTTCAGTACCTGAGCGGCTACCGTGCGGACGTGGAGACCATTGGCGACATTTGCCGGCGGGAGGGTTGCCTCTTCCTGCTCGACGCCATCCAGGGTCTGGGCGCCCTCCCGCTGAACGTGCAGCGAGCGCGCGTGGATATTCTCGCCGCCGACGGGCACAAATGGCTGCTCGGCCCCGAAGGCTGCGGCATCCTCTATGTCCGTCGGGAGATCCAGGACCAGATCGAACCGGCCGAGTTCGGCTGGACCAACGTCGCCAACTACCACCATTTCGGCAACCGTGATTTGACTTTGCGCCCCGACGCGGGCCGCTACGAGTGCGGCACGCTGAATACGCCCGGTTGCTTCGGCCTGCGCACGGCCATCGAGCTGCTACTGGAAATCGGCGTTCCGCCCATCGCCGAGGCCGTGCTGGCCCGCGCCGGTGAAGTCGCCCGGGGCGTCGAGCGCAAGGGCTACCAGGTGCTGGGCCCGCGGGCGTCGGCCAGCGCTTCCGGAATCGTTTCGTTCCGCAAACCCGGGGTGGACAGTAACGAGCTCGTGGGGCACTTGAAAAGCAAGGGCATCGTACTGGCCGCGCGCCAGGGCTGGATCCGCGCCTCGCCCCACTTTTACATCGCCCCAGAGCAGATCGAACGGCTCATCGCTGAACTGCCATAAAAAAGCCGCCCCGTGAGGGGCGGCTCGAGTTTGGCGGGATGTGGAGGCTGCGTTCAGTTGAGACGATTCTCAGCCGTCTCGGTACGGGTTTTGGCGGCTGGGAAGGCCGCTTCCGGCACGAAAACTCGGATCTCGACGCGCCGCGCCTGTTTGCGGGAGGCGGCATCGCGGGCCGCCTCGCTCACGCCCAGGCCGGCGGTGTGAATCCGGCGGATGGGGATCTGCCGGCTCACCAGGTAACGCACCACAGCTTCGGCGCGCCGCTGGCTCAGCGCAACGTTGTAGTCCTGCGGACCCGCGGGATCGGCGTAGCCGGCGACCTCGATCACGTAACTGTCCTGCCCGGCGAGTTTCCCGGCCAGCGCGTCCAGGCGGGCGCGCGCCTCAGCCGTCAGCGTGCTGCGGTTGAAACCGAACAGCACGGTTTCCTGCTCGAGCAGGCGGAACTTGCCCGCGTTTTCCAAGTAGGCGCTGATCTCGCCCAGCCGGCTGCGGTTCTGCTCAGCCAGCGACCGGGCGCTCTCAGCCGATTGCGCCGCGCGCTCGGCGCCTTGCCGCGCCTGCTCCGCCACACTGCCGGCCTGTTTGGCGAGGTTCTCGGCGCCCATGGCGCGCTCGTCGGCGCGCGAAATGCCCCGGCTGGTCTTCTCGTCCAGGGCTGCGATCTGGGCCATGGCCTGCTCGTTCTTGCGCGCCAGTTCCTCGGTTCGCTGCCGCACGGGATCCACCTGCTCGCGCACGTACCGTTTCGTCGCGCAACCCGCGGCCAGCGCCACCGTCAGGATCACAGCCGCTGGAACAACCCTCTTCATTCACCTGGCTCCTTCCACGCGGAGCAGGTGCAAACGGAGGGCCACACTGGGCGCTGCGCCAAGTGATGGAAATGCGTCGGGAAATCCGTGTCCAGCGTCCTGGGCGGGAAGCAAAAATTGCCCGGCGCTCCCCGCGTCGCTGGTAAAAGTTACTCGCCGGGCCAGAAGTTACTTGCCGCGACGGATAGCAGCGAACTCCGTCCAGGGATGCGATTTCAAATCCCTCAGGTAAGGCCTCTGCCAAGCGAACTGCGGGTAACGCTTGAGATGCTCTTCGGCCAGAAAGTCGCGCCCGCAGGAGTGTCCCATGGCGGCCACCAGGCTCATGTGTTCGGCGCGGACCGCGTCGGTGACCTTGGCCTGAACCGCGCCGGCGGGTGCGAAAGGCGGCTGCCAAGGCTCGAGCCCGCGGGGCGACAGATCAATATGACCGCAAAGCGTGCGCTCGTTGGGATCTTCCTTGCCGGCGTAAGCGTCGAAGTGGTCCGACAGGAAGCGCTTGCCCGCCTCCAAGTCAATGCGGCCTTTGTAGTCGGCCATCAGTTGCTCCCAGCGCTTGCGGCGCGCGTTGGGGCTGACGCTGGGATCCTTCACCGGGAACGTGGTTTCCTCACGCGCCAGCTTTTCGTTGACCGGAAAGTTGGCGCCCACGAAATAGCCGTCGCGCGTCCTTTGCCACGTCACGTTCTTGAGGCCCAGCTCGAGGCTGCCGATCTCGCCCGTCCTGGCGTCGGCCACCAGCCAGTTATTGGCGTAGCCGCCGTTGTTGCCCTCGCGCATGATGCGCGCAAAGTCGTCAATGGAGGCCGAGTATTGCATGGCCTTGCGGGCGCGAACGAACTCGGGGATGCCCTGCGGGTCGTAGCCATGGAACTGGCTGATGGTGGTCTCGGTGATCATGATCCCGGCGGCGTTGAGGCCGAAGTCGTCGGCGCTGTGGATCAACCCGGGGAAACCGTCCATCAGGATGCGGTGGCCGCGGGCAGGGACGATGTCGAAGATGATATTCCAGCGCTCGCCCTCCATATAGCCGGTCCATGCGTTGTGGCCGATGACCGGCCGCCCATCCCGCGTGTAGCTGCCGGTGGCCACGAAAGCGCTGCAACTCTCGCGCGTCCTGACGCGCGCTGTGGTCTTGTTGCCCTGCTGTTGCTCCCACCAGCGAACGTAGTAAGGCGAGAATTCCAGGAAACCATTGAGTGCGGTGACGTCCCAGACGTCCAGGTTCACCCCGCGCGCTTTCAGGCCGTCGGCGATTCCAGCCAGCTCTTGCCGGTACTCCTCGTCAATTTTCGGCCAGAAAACCTTCTGCGCAGCGTCGCGAAAAAACGACCACGGCTGTTTGGTGTCATGCTCGAGGCCCAGCGCGATCACCTTCTGCGCCTCGGCGATCTCGGGGGCCAGCCAGTAGCCGTGCTGGAAACCGATCTGCGCCGGCGGCCCCTCCAGGTGCACAAAGATCCATCCCTTGCGCTCCTGGCGCAACGAACCGGCCAGGCGCGGGTCGGTCTTCGGCCCGCAACCCGCAAGCAACAAGCCGGCCAGCGCCGGCAGCAAAACGCAATGACTCAGCCTGAGGCGCATCGCTCCTCCTCGGGGCGATTGTAACGCGCCGGCGCGGGGCGGGACTCAGCGCAACCAGCGGTCGTAGACCGAGTCAATCTGGAAATGTGTGACGCCCAGCTTGCGCAGCCGCTCGATGTCCCGGCGCGCCTGCTCCATGTGGTCGCCCTGCGGGTAATGAAAGATGTTGATGCTGGGCACGGGCTCCACGCCACTGTGGCGGCACATCGCCACGTCCTCCGCTGTGAAATCGCGACCATGGAGGAACAGCACGTAGAGCTTCGCCACAGGCTCGCCCCGCACGAGCGCTTGCTGGAGCTGCCCGCGATCGAGCGAGACCCGCGCCTTGCCTTGAAAGTACGCCTTCGCCTGGTCGTTGGAAATGAAGATGGCGGATTCCAGCAGATCGTTCTCGCGCAGAACGCTTTCGATCTGCTGGTAATGGGAGGACGTCCAGGCGGCGCTTGCCTTCAGGTCGAGCATCAGACGAATCCGTCCGCAGGCCAGCGCCGCCAGCTCGTGGAACTGGAGCGGCCGTGAGCCGCCGGGCCGGGCCCGCAGACGCACGATGCGGTCCCAGGTGAGCTCGGCCACACGCGCGGGCTCGCCGTAAAAGCGCAGGAAATTCTCGTCGTGATGGAGAACCAGCCGGCCATCGCGCGAGGGCTGGAGGTCCACCTCGATCATCCAGTAACCTCGCCTGATAGCTTCCTCGACCGCGCCCGGGCTGTTCTCAGCGAACTGGGAATCCACCACGCCGCCCCGGTGGGCAATCAACCGGATCTCTGCGGCCTGGATGGCAAGCCCACAAAGGATAACGCCGGCAACAAGAGCAAAACTCACAGATCGGCTCCGGTTCTGGATTCCTGGGGAGGCGGACCGGTGGATTCCCGGATCACCAGCTCGCCAGGTACGTGGATATCGCGCTCACACTCCTCGCCCGCAAGCACTTTGAGCAGGATCTCAGCCGCCATGGAACCCATCAATCGCTTGGGCTGGCGCACGGTGGTCAGCGGCGGGTTGGTATCGCCGGAGATGAACAGGTCGTCGAAGCCCGCCACCGAGATATCCTGCGGGATGCGCAGCCCGCGCGCCCGGATGGCGCGCATGGCGCCGATGGCGGTCAGGTCATTGTAGCAGAAGACCGCTGTGGGTCGCTGACGCAGCTCCAACAAAGCGCTCATCGCCTCGATGCCGCCGGCGATCATGCCGTCGCCCTTGACCGCCAGTTCGGGACGCGGCTCCAGCTTGTGCGCGCGGAGGGCCTGCGCGTAGCCGGCGTAGCGCTCCCAGTCCGTCTGGTAGCCGAACCTGTCGCCGATGTAAGCGATGCGTCGATGGCCGAGCTCAATCAGGTGTTCGGTGATGGCGCGGCTGGCAGGCAGGCTATCTATGCTAACGGCGTGGCGGTAGGGT
>JBMFPL010000252.1:0-5545 GCA_049969115.1 Bryobacteraceae bacterium
TTGTTCCCGCTATCGGCCACCCAGAGATTGCCCGCCGAATCCACCGCCAGAGCCGTGGGCCAGAACAGGCTCGACCGTGTGGTGATGCGGGCGTCGCCGCTCGGGTAATTGACGGTGGAGCGGAAGCGGTCGGGCTGGCCGATGACGATGTCGGCGAAATCGCCCGGCTTGACGCGGAAGGCGTCGCGGAAGCCCAGGATCCGGTTGTTGAAGGTGTCCGCGATGTACAACCGCGGCGGCGAAGAGGTCGTGTCAAGAGCCACGCTCCCCGCAAAGGGACCGATGGTGCCGGGCGTCAGGTAAAGTTCGCGGCCCTCGATCAGGTTGGCCGCGTTGTAGTCGAAGGAGATCTGGCCGAGTACGCGAGTGGCGCCGCTGAAAGGCTGCGGCCAGACCACCACCCGGTGGTTGCCCGAGTCCACGATGAAGAGTTCCGTGCCGGAGAACACGGCATGAACAGGCGCGTTAAGGCCTGCGGCGCCAGCTGCGGCGCGGCCCGTATTCATGTCAGGCTGGCCAATGACCGCCTGGGCCGTAGGGGAGAACTTGGTGGCCTCCGGCGGCCAGTCCTCGTAGCGCGCGAACAGCAGCAGGCGGTTGTTACCCGTGTCCACCACGCCAGGGTTACGCCCGAGCATGAAAATGCCTTCGGGGCGGTTCAAGCCGGTGTCGTTGACTGCGGGCGGCGGCTGCTGACCTTGCGGCACGACCACCACGCCCATGATGCGTGCGGCGGACATCCCGCTGGCAAACGGCGGGGCGAAGACCAGCACGCGGCTGAGCGCGTCGGCCACGTAAAGGCGGCCGCCGGGATCGAGGGCGAGGCCGGAGGGGTAACGCATGCCGGTTTTCACCACCCGGTTGCCGGACGTTTCCGCCAGAGCGGTGTTGGTGGTGAATTGGCTTTGGCCCAGCACCAGGTCGGCGTCCGGTCCGGGCGCGCCCGCCCGGAGGGCATCCGCCGGGTAGCGCAGCACGCGGTGGTTGGCCGCGTCGGAGAACCAGAGATTGCCGGTGCCGTCGAAAACAAGCCCAGCGCGGAATGTCCCGGCCGTGGTGCTCAGCGCGATCGTGTTCGCCGCAGGCGCGCCGCCCCGGTTGGCGCGGTTCGACGAGAAATCGGCCTGCCCCAGGACCATGTCGGCCTCGATCGGCGTGCGGCCCCGGTCGAGTTGCTGGAAGGGCTTGGGGAAGCGCAGGATCCGGTTGTTGCCCGCGTCGGCTACGTACAGGTTGCCCTCCGCGTCCACCACCACGGCAACCGGGGAGTTCAGGTTGGTGCGCGAGGCCCCGGCCAGCGTGGTAATCCGATCGGGCTGGCCGATGACGATGTCGGCATAAGCGCCGTTGCCGAACTGGGCCGCGTTGCGCCAGCCCAGGACACGGTTGTTGCCCGTATCCGCCACGTAAAGAGCAGGAGGCGTGCTGGAAAAGTCCAGCGCCGCGCACTGCGGCGAGTAAAGCTCGCGGCCCTCGACCAGATTGGGCGAGGACGACCTCGGGCTCAGCGACGTGTGGCCCACGAGGCGGGCGGGCAACGGGAAGAAAATGGTCTGCGCCATCGCGGTCCCCGCCAGGGCGACCGCGAGCAGCCAGGACCGGCATGCGCGCGGAATCATCTCGGGCATTCTCCTCCTGTAGCTTGTCAACAGCTACAGTCTAGCAACCGGATTGCCAACCGGTTCCCGATGTTAGACTGAAGAAAAGTGCAGCTTCCGGATCGGCCCGCGCCGCGCCTTCGCGTGTGCGCAGTCAGTTACTTGAATACCGTGCCGCTGGTGTGGGGAATGTTGCACGGGCGGCAGAAGGGCATGTTCAATCTGGACTTCGCCCTGCCCTCCGAGTGCGCTGACCGGCTGGCTTCCGGCAAGGCCGACGTGGGCATCGTCCCCGCGGCGGAGCTGGAACGGCTGGACTTGGAGATCGTGCGAGGGGCCGGCATCGCGTGCCGGGGCGCCATCCGCAGCATCCTGCTTATTTTGAAAACGCCGCCCGAGTCGGTGCGCACGCTGGCCGCGGATACGAGCTCACGCAGCTCGGTGCTGCTGGCCCGCATCATTCTGGCGGAGCGCTACCGCGTACGTCCCCGCCTCGTGGCCATGCCGCCGGATCTGGATCGGATGATGGCGGCCGCCGACGCCGCAATCATCATCGGCGATCCCGCGCTGCGGGTTAACTGCGATGCCATCCCGCACCGGGTGGTTGACCTCGGTGCCGAGTGGTTCGCGCTGACCGGCCTGCCCATGGTGTTCGCCGTGTGGGCCGCGCGCCGCGATTGCTTCCGGGAGGAGCTGGCCGCGGAGTTCCTCGATTCCTGCCGCTTCGGCCGGGCCCATCTGGATGAAATCGTTCGCCAGGAGGCCGGTCCCCGGGGCATTCCGGAAGCTCTGGCCCACGAATACCTGCGCGAGCGGGTCATCCACGAGCTGGGCGAGGAGGAATATCGCGGACTGACGGAGTTTCTCGAGCGGGGCCGCGGGCTGCGCGCGGAGGCGAAGGATGCTGGCTGATAAGGAGGCGCTCGAGCTCTTCCGTGATCCCGACCTGATCGGCGTGGGAATGGCGGCGGATCTGCTGCGCAGGCGCCTGCACCCCGAGGGCATAGTCACCTACATCATTGACCGCAACATCAACTACAGCAACGTCTGCACCGAGTACTGCACTTTCTGTGCTTTTTACCGTCCGCCGGGGCACCCGGAAGCCTACATTTTGCCCAAAGAGGTCATTTTTGACAAAATTCGGGAAACTTTGGAGCTGGGCGGCACTGGCATCCTCATGCAGGGCGGCCTGCACCCCGAGCTGGACATCGACTACTACGAGGACCTGCTGCGTTCCATCAAGCAGCGTTTCCCCGTGCACCTGCATTGCTTCTCCGCGCCCGAGATCTTGAACATCGCCGAGGTCAGTGGCCTCTCGCTCGAGGAAACCATCGCGCGGCTGCGCGACGCGGGGCTGGACTCGATTCCCGGCGGCGGGGCGGAGATCCTGGACGACGAAGTGCGGCGCCGAATCAGTCGCCTGAAGTGCACCACCCAGGAATGGCTCAGCGTACACCGCACGGCTCACCGGCTCGGCCTGCGCACCACCGCCACCATGATGTTCGGCTGCGGCGAAAGCTACGAGCACCGCATCAACCACCTGCGTGTGATCCGGGAGCTTCAGGAGGAGACGGGCGGTTTCACCGCTTTCATCCCCTGGACGTTCCAGCCCGAGAACACCTCGCTGGGCCGCCGCCTCCCGCGCCAGACCAGCGCCGTGGACTATCTAAAGACGGTGGCCATCTCGCGCCTCTATCTGGACAACGTTCTCAACATCCAGGCTTCGTGGGTGACCCAGGGATTGAAGGTCTGCCAGATCGCGCTGCGCTTCGGCGCCAACGACGTGGGCAGCGTCATGCTGGAGGAAAACGTGGTGGCGGCCGCCGGCGTCCACAACCGGGCCACCGAGGAAGACCTGCGCCGCATCATCCGCGAGGCCGGCTTCATCCCGCGCCAGCGCGACAACCTTTACCGGACGCTGTTTCTGGACTGAGCGGTTCTCAAAGCAGCCGGCGCAGCTCTTCCGCAAAGCGCGCTACGTCCTCGTGGTTGTAGTAAAAGTGCGGCGAAACGCGCAGAAAATCGTGCCGCGCCGAGACCAGCACGCGGCTGCGGGCCAGGGCCCGCGCCAGTTCGGAAGCGCTGCGGCCGGGGAAACGCGCGGCCACCACGGGCGAATCGTAGTGCGGCGATTCGTCCGAAAGCAGCCTGGCGCCGGCCTCGCGAAGCACGGCGCGCACCTGATCCGCCAGCTCCAGCACGCGCTCTTCGATGCGCTCGATCCCCCAGTTCGAGAATCAGGTCGAGGAACGCCTCCATGGCGTAGAGCACGGCGAAGGGGATCATGCCGCCTTCGTATTTTTCTGCCTCGCCCGTAAAGACGGGCGCACCGTGATGCAGGTTGTCCACCCAACGCCAGTCGCGGTGGCTCCGCCAGCCGATGACGTTGGGCGCCAGGCGCTCGCGCAGTTCGGGATGGACGTACATGAAACCCGCGCCATCGGGCGCGAGCAGCCACTTGTATCCATGCACGGCGTAGATGGAGGGCTGGATGGCGGCGGCGTCGAAGCGCAGTGCGCCGGCGCTCTGCGTGCCATCGATGAAAAGCAGGATGCCGCGCTGCCGCAACTCGGGCGCGATCTCGGCCAGCGGGGCGCGGAAGCCGGTGATGTAGTTGACCTCGCTGACCGCCACCAGGCGCGTGTTGCGGGTCAACGCGTGCGGGAACCGGGCCCACGAGGTTTCCACGAATTCGACACCGCAGGCAGCCAGGAGCGCCGGGTGATAGATCAGGTCGGGGAACTCGAGCTCCAGGGTGACGATGCGATCGCCTGGCTGCCACTGGATCCCGCTCAAAAGCAGGCCCAGCGCCGTGGCCACGTTGGGCACGAAGGCGATGTCGCCCCGCGTGGCGTTGATGAGGTGCGCCACTTTCCCGCGGATGCGATCGGCGTCGTCGAACCAGCTCAGAAAGTCGGAGCAGGCCAGCTCGTCGCGCCGTTCGAAATGGCGGGCGATGGCTTGGATCGCACGGCGGGGAACCTGGCCGAAGGTGGCCGTGTTCAGGTAGGTCCAGCGGGACAGGGCAGGGAATTCCGCGCGGATGGCGGCCCAGTCCGGCGCTGCTGGATCCATGCCGTTTCAATCCTTGGGCTGCAAGGCGCGGTAGTCCTCCTCGATGCGCTGCCGCAGTTGCGCCACGGCGCGCTCGAGTTGGACCTCGGTGGTCTGCCGGCCGCGGCGCTCGAAGATCTCCACCATCCCGGCCGCCAGTTTCTTGCCCACCGTGATGCGGTAGGGGATGCCGATCAGGTCGGCATCCTTGAACTTGACGCCGGGACGCTCATCACGATCGTCCAGCAGCGCATCCAGCCCGCTCGCCTTGCACTGCTCGTAAAGGCGGCGAGCGGCGCCCATCTGATCGGGATCCGAATTGTTCACCGGCGTAACCACCACTTGGAAGGGAGCGATGGAGACAGGCAGGGCCATGCCATCCTCGTCGGAGTACAGCTCCACGGCCGAACAGAGGATGCGTTCAATGCCAATGCCATAGGAGCCCATGATGGGGGTAATTTCCTCGCCTGTCGGCCCGGTCACTCGCAGTCCCATGGAGTCGGAGTACTTATAGCCGAGCTTGAAGATGTGGCCCACCTCGATGGCGCGGCCCAGATCGAGCTGGGCGCCGCAGCGCAGACAGCGATCGCCCGGCGCCACTTGCCGCAGGTCGTGCCAGCAGGCGGTGAAGTCTTCTCCTGGGGTGACGTTGCGCAGATGGTAGCCGTCGCGATTGGCGCCGCAGATCATGTTGCGCCGGCCGCGCAGGGCGGCATCGGCCAGGATGGGCATGTTGCGCACGCCCACCGGGCCGAGCGAGCCGGCGTCGGCTCCCAGCCACTCGCGCATCTCGTCTGGGTGCGCGGGACGCAGGGCTTTTCCACCCAGCGCTTCGCTGAGCTTGGTCTCGCTCAACTGGTGATCGCCGCGCAGCAGTACCAGCACGGGCGAGC
>JBMFPL010000253.1:0-5526 GCA_049969115.1 Bryobacteraceae bacterium
CGCGCTGGTATTCCTCCAGCGCGTCCATCACGTGCGCAACAACGGCCGGCCACGGGGGCGGGCGTTCCTGCACGCGCTCATCACGCGATCCCGTCGCCGGGCGCAGGCC
Source organism: Bryobacteraceae bacterium (assembly GCA_049969115.1). Classification (GTDB taxonomy): domain Bacteria; phylum Acidobacteriota; class Terriglobia; order Bryobacterales; family Bryobacteraceae; genus DTHT01. Next base: position 110 of record JBMFPL010000253.1, read on the forward strand.
CTGCGCGACGCAGAGTCGCCCATCATCCTGCCTTGAGCTGGTCTCCCTCGAGCAACCGCAAAAACAGCCGGTGCACGCGCCTGTCCGCGCTCAGCTCGGGGTGGAAGGTGGCGGCCATGTGCAGTCCCTGCATGACCAGAACGGGATCGCCCAGGTAGCGCGCCCACACGCGCACCCCATCGCCCGTGGCCCGGATGATGGGCGCACGGATGAAGACGGCCTCCAGCGGGCCTGCGCCAGCCAGGCGCGCGAACTCCGGTTCGGGAGCCAGCCAGACCACGCGGCTCTCGAGTTGCCGGCCGTACGCATTGCGCTCGACCGCGATGTCCACGAGCCCGAGCGAGGGCTGGGGTGGTCTGAAGACCTCCCTGGCCAGCAGGATCGCGCCCGCGCAGGTGCCGAAGATGGGACGCGACTGGCCGAAGCGCCGCAGCGGTTCGAACAAGCCTTCGTCTTCGAGCAGCCGCAGCATGGTCGTGCTCTCGCCGCCCGGGATGATGAGCCCGTCCACGCCGTCCAGATCGCCAGCGCGACGCACCAGCACAGCCCGCGCGCCCGCTTGCTGGAGCGCGCGGGCATGCGCCTCGAAATCACCCTGCAAGGCCAGAACTCCGACGGTCTTGCTCGCCATTCCGGCGCTCACCAGCCGCGCACCGCGAGTCGCTCGGATTCGGGGAGCCTGGCCACATCGAGACCCTGCATCCCCATGCCCAGCTCTTCGCTGGCCTCGAGCAGCTTCTTGGGATCGTTGTAATAGGTGACCGCCTTGACGATGGCGCGCGCACGGGCTTCGGGATCCTCGCTCTTGAAGATGCCCGAGCCGACGAAAACCGCTTCGGCCCCCAATTGCATGACTAGCGCGGCGTCGGCGGGCGTGGCGATGCCCCCGGCCGAGAAGTTGGGAACCGGCAGCTTGCCGTGCTCGGCCACCCACTCGACCAGCTCCAGCGGTGCCCCCAGCCGCTTGGCCTCGGCCGCGCGCTCCTCTTTGCCCAGCACCGTGAGCTGGCGAATCTCGCGCTGGATGGCCCGCAGGTGGCGCACCGCCTCGACTACGTTGCCCGAGCCGGCCTCGCCCTTGGTGCGGATCATGGCCGCGCCCTCGGCGATGCGGCGCAAGGCCTCGCCCAGGTTGCGCGCTCCGCAGACGAAAGGCACCTTGAAGGCGCGCTTGTCCACGTGATGCTCTTCGTCGGCGGGTGTGAGCACTTCACTCTCGTCAATGTAGTCCACGCCCAGCGCCTCGAGGATCTGGGCCTCAGCGAAATGCCCGATGCGGCACTTGGCCATCACCGGGATGGAGACCGCCTCCATGATTTCGCGGATCTTGCGGATGGGCGCCATGCGGGCCACGCCGCCCTCGCGCCGGATGTCGGCGGGAACACGCTCCAGGGCCATCACCGCCACCGCGCCCGCCTTTTCGGCAATGCGGGCCTGCTCGGCGTTGGTGACGTCCATGATGACGCCACCCTTGAGCATTTCGGCCAGCCCGACCTTGACGCGAAACGCATCGTCCAGAAACATCGCTACAACCTCCCTGCCCCGGCAAACCGGGGCGCGAATTTTCAAACCAAAACTGGGGCAGGCTCGTAGCGTCCGGCGCTGTGGGCCTGCCGCAACTCCTCCCCGAAGACCCGGCCCAGGATTTCCACTCCCCGGTGGATGGTGGCCGGGGCCAGGCCTGCGAAACTCAGCCGCAGGGCAGCCGGGTCCGGCCTGGAGACTTCGAAATAGCGCCCGGGCAGGTAGCTGACGCCTTCGCGCTGGGCACGCTCGAGCACGGCCGCGGCATCGAGGCCCGCGGGCAGGCGCACCCAGACGTTCATGCCGCCCTCGGGGCGCGAAAAAAACGTTCCTCTGGGAAAGTGTTTTTCCAGGGCCATCAGCAGCGCGCGCAGCCGCTCGGCGCTGGCCTGGCGCACCCGCCGCAAGTGGGCTTCCAGTCGTCCCGATTCGGCGAAACGCAGCAGCAGCGCCTGCGAGAGCTGGTCGGTGTGTAGGTCGCACGCCTGCTTGGCGTCCACTAGCCGCGCCAGCAACGGGCGCGGCGCAAGGACCCAGCCCACGCGCAAACCCGGGAAGGCGATCTTGGAGAAGCTGCCTACCAGCACGGTGTCACCCGACTCGTCCAGTTGCTTGAGCGGCGGCTGCGGCACGCCCTCGTAGCGCAGCCCGCTGTAGATGTCGTTCTCCACCAGCACGCAGCCCGCCGCCCGCGCCATGCGGAGCAGACCCTGGCGGGCAGCCAGGGGCAATGTCGCCCCGGTAGGGTTTTGGAACTCGGGCGTGACCACCACCATGCGCGGGCGATGGCGGTCCAACAAGGCAGCCAGCTCGTCCTGCTCGATGCCCGCAGGCCCCACGGGCGCGCCCAGCAGGCGAGCGCCCGCGCGCACGAGCAGGTTCTTCAAGCCTGGGTATACCGGATCTTCCACCACCACAGCATCGCCGGGACGAATCAGGACCCTCGCTAGCAGGTCCAGCGCTTGCTGGCAACCGCTGGTCACTAGGACGTCGTCATTTTCCCGCAGCAGGCCTCGGCTGTGCGCCTGGCCGGCCAGGTACTCGCGGAGCGGTCCGTAACCGGCAGGCGATCCTAGTTGGAGGAGGGTGCGGGCCTGCGCGCTGCTCAAAACCTCCTCCGCCGTGATGCGAAGGTCCTCTAACGGGAACAGCTCTTCGGCTGGGCGCGAGGTAGCGAAGCTGATCAGGCCCGGGGCTGCTGGGGCGGCAACGACGGCCGGCTCGGATGGCGGAAGAAGCTTGTCCCAAGCGAGCCGGGGCAGAGCGGGTCCGGAGGCGACGAAGGACCCGCGGCCGACGTGCCCGCGGATGAGGCCTTCGGCTTGGAGCAGTTCGTAAGCGGCCGTGACGGTAGTGCGATTCAGTCCAAGCCGACCAGCCAATTCACGCGTGGCTGGGAGACGCTCGCCGGGGCGGAGGCGACCGGAGGCGATCAGCTCTTTGAGCGCTAGGAAGAGCTGGCGATAGAGGGGAACGCCCGAGGAAGCGTCCAGGCGAATTTCGGGCACCACGACGATTCCACTATACCATATTGGCGGACGCGGGGCTAGGCTACCTGGCCGCCAACCTGCTCCATGGTTTGACAGCCCCGGCGGGCCGCTCCTATGATGGGTATTCGAGCCTTAGCGCCACCTGCATCATTTTGACATTCGGAGCTGGCGCTGCCCAGGGCCGTCCCTCATCAGTGGGCGAAGCCCGAACCAGGCTGGCGATCCCCGGCAGCGCGGCGCGCAGAGTCCAGTGAGGGTCCGATGATCAAAGTCGAGGGATTGACCAAGCGTTACGGCCGGACTGTGGCCGTAGACGATATTTCCTTCGAGGTCCAGAAAGGCCAGATCGTGGGCTTCCTCGGGCCGAACGGCGCGGGCAAGACCACCACCATGCGCGTGCTCACCTGCTTCCTGCCCCCCACCTCGGGTACGGTGCGGGTGGCCGGTTTCGACGTTCTCGAGCAGCCACTGGAGGTAAAACGCCGGATCGGCTACTTGCCGGAATCCCCGCCGCTGTACCCCGAAATGGAGGTCAGCGAGTACCTGACGTTCGTAGGCCGACTCAAAGGCATCCCCAAGCGAGATCTCAGACGCCGCGTGGATGAGGTCTGCCAGCGCTGCGCCATCGGGGATTACCGGGACAAGCTGATTTCCAAGCTCTCGCGTGGCTACCGGCAGCGGGTAGGGCTGGCGCAGGCCATCATCCACAATCCTGACGTGCTCATCTTGGACGAGCCCACCGCGGGGCTGGATCCCAAGCAGATCATCGAAACGCGCGAGTTGATCAAGGGCCTGGCGGGCGAGCATACCATCATCCTCAGCACCCACATCCTTTCCGAGGTCGAGCAAACCTGCAAGCACGTGATCATCATCAACAAAGGCAAGCTGGCGGCGCCGCCGGACACGGTGGAAAACCTGACGCGCCGGCTGCGCGGTGCCGAATCGGTGGCGGTGGAGATCGAGCCGCGCGACGGCGTGCCCGATGCGGCCTCGGCCCAGCGCCGGCTCGAGCAGGTGGCCGGTGTCAGTCGGGTGCTGCCTCGTGATGGCCGCGACGGGCGGCTGCTATTCGAGGTCGAGAGTCTTCAGGGGCGCCAGGTGCGCGCCGAACTGGCGCGTGCGGTGGTCGAGGCGGGCTGGAACCTGACTGAGCTGCGCCCGGTGGCGCTCAGCCTGGAGAAAATCTTCCTCGAGCTGACTGCTTCCGAGCAGGCTGCGGGAGGTGAGAGGTGAGAAACATACTTACGCTGTACCGTAAGGAGCTCAAGAGTTACTTTGCCTCCTGGGTGGGTTACGCCATCATCGCCTTTTTCGCCGTGGTTTTCGGCTACTTCTTTTACGTGGCCACGGCCATCTTCGTGAACCAGAGCTTCCAGTCCCAGATGATGGGGCGAGGCTTCCCCATGGACATGCACGAGTGGGTGATCCGGCCGCTCATGATGAACGTCAGTGTGATCGGCCTGTTCGTGATCCCCATGATCACCATGCGGCTGTTCGCCGAGGAGAAGCGCTCGGGGACCATCGAACTGCTGATGACCTCGCCGGTGCGCGACGTGGAGATCGTGCTGGGCAAGTGGCTGGCGGCGACCACTTTCTACGCCTGCGTGCTGGCCATTTCCGCCCTGGACCTTGTCTTCCTGTTCGTTTACGGCAAGCCTGACTGGAAGCCGATCCTGGTGGCCTACCTCGGGCTGCTGTTGCAGGGCGCCTGCCTGCTCGCCTTCGGGGCCTTCATTTCCAGCCTGACCCGCAACCAGATCATCGCCGCCGGCGGCGCCTTCGCTGTCTGCCTGATGCTGTGGGTCTTCGAGTGGGTCACCGCCTATGAAACCTCGACTTGGGCGCGGGTGGTCTCCTACCTGTCCGTCCTCACCCATTTCGAGCCTTTCGCCAAAGGCCTGCTGGACAGCAAGGACGTTGTCTACTATTTGTCGGCCATGTTTCTGGGCCTGTTTTTGACTGTGCGTTCCTTGGAATCGTTGCGCTGGAGGGCGTAAATGAGGTTCAAGTTCGGCTGGCTCAAAACGCGTCAGACCAAGTACACGGCCTACCTCGCGGCGTACCTGCTGATCGTGCTGGCGGCCCTGGGCGCAGCCAACTGGCTAGCCAACCGACACAACCGCTCCTGGGATTCCACCCAGAACAAGCGCTTCAGCCTGGCCGACCAGACGATCAAGATCGTGCGCGGTCTCAAGCAGGACGTGCGCATTACTTATTTCGATGAGACCCGTAATTTCGACCGCGCGCGCGATTTGCTGGACCGCTATGAGAGCCTCTCACCGCGGCTGACCGTGGCCTACGTGGATCCTTACAAGAAGCCGCAGGTGGCCCGGGCCGCCGGCGTGAAGACCATTCCCACCATCGTGGTGGAGACTGCCGGGCGGCGCGAGGAAACCACCAGCC
>JBMFPL010000254.1:0-5524 GCA_049969115.1 Bryobacteraceae bacterium
GCGGAAAGGCAGCCTCAGCGTGTCGGCTTCGATCAGGCCGACACCAGGCAACTTGCGTCGCGCCAGCAGCAGCATGGGGCCGCAGAAATCCGAACCCGCCAGCAAGATGCTCGCGCCGGCGCGCCCGGCCTCACGCTGAAGTGCCGCCAGCATGTCCCCGGTGCCGCAGCACAGATCGAGCACGCGCGCTCCGGGGCGCGTGAGCCAGACGCGCAGGCGGCGGGCGGCGCGGCCGCGCCATCGCCAATCCAGGCCGAAAGAAAGCAGATGATTGAGCAGATCGTAGCGCGGCGCGATGCGCGCGAACATCCGTCGCACCCACCGGGCAGCCTGATCCGGTTCGCCAACGCCGGAAGGGTCAGCCCCTGGCCTCACGCCAGCGCCGCCTCGATCGCTTCGGCCACCAATTGCTCGTCCACGCCATGCAGGATGCGGACGCGGCCGATCTCCTCGGGCAGCACGAAGTGGACCTCGCCGCGCACCGTCTTCTTGTCGCTGTGCAGGCGCCGCAGCAAAGCGCGGCAAGAAGCAACGGGGACGCGCGGGATCGGCCCGTAAGCTTCCAGCAGGGCCAGGATCCGGCCGGCCGCCGCGGGAGCGAGCAGCCCGAGCCGCTGCGCTAGCAGCGTGGCGGCGCGCATGCCGAAGCCCACCGCCTCGCCGTGCAACAGGCGCGCGTATCCGGTCTCCGCCTCCAGGGCGTGGCCGAAGGTGTGGCCGAAGTTGAGGATGCGTCGCAAATCCTGCTCTCGCTCGTCGGCGGAGACCACTTCTGCCTTGACGCGCACGCAATCCGCGATCATGCGTTCGACGATCTCGGGCTGGCGCGCCAGCACGTCCTCGCGCTGCGTCTCCAGCATCTCGAACAGCTCCGGGCTGCGAATGATGGCGCACTTGATCACCTCGAACAGCCCGGCGCGGTATTCCCGCTCGGGTAAGGTTTCCAAGACTTCGGGATCGATGAGCACCGCGAGGGGCTGGTGGAAAGCGCCCACCAGATTCTTGCCGGCTTCCAGATTGACGCCGGTCTTGCCGCCCAGGCCCGAGTCCACCTGCGCCAGCAGCGTGGTGGGGAGCTGGATAACGGGGATGCCGCGCATGAAGATGGCGGCGAGAAATCCGCCCACGTCATTGACGATGCCGCCGCCGAAAGCCAGCAGCAGGCTCGAGCGGTCGCCGCCCCTGTGGACCATCTCTTCAGCCAGCGCTTCCACCGTGGCCAGCCGCTTGCGTTCCTCGCCGCCCGGGTAGAACAGGATCTCGTGCGAACGTCCTGCCAGCCCCGGGGCCAGCCGCGCCGAGTGCCGCTTCCACACGTCAGGCGTGGTCAGCACGAAGATTTTTCCCGCCCGCTGCGGCAGGAATTCGCCCAGGCGCGCGAGGCAGCCCCGCTCGACCAGCGCGGGATAACTGCATTGCGGCGTCCTCACCACGAAGGTCGGCATAACTTCCCTTTGTACCATGCAGCAGCCTCGCCCGCGCTCTGGGAGATAATGGTTCGGCTATGAGAAAAGCGGCTGTCGCCCTCGCGCTGGCAGGCCTTTTGCCGGCCGCGGATCCGCTGGAGACCCTCCGCAAATCGCACCCGCGCCTGATCGCGCTCGAGCAAGACATCGCTCGGGTTCGCGAGCTCGTCCGCCGCTCACCGCAGGCGCGCAGGATTTACCAATTCCTGGTTGAAGAGGCAGCGCGCATCCAGAACGCGCCCCCGGTGGAGCACATCCTCATCGGGCCGCGGCTGCTGGCGCAAAGCCGCCGCTGCCTGGATCGCGTTTACACGCTGGCCCTGCTTTACCGTCTCGACGGCAAGCAGGAGTATCTCCAGCGGGCACTGCGCGAGCTGCGTGCAGCAGCGGACTTTCCCGACTGGAATCCCTCGCATTTCCTGGACACGGCGGAAATGACGCATGCCTTCGCCATCGGCTACGACTGGCTCTACCCCGCATTGAGCGACGCCGAGCGCGGGTGGATCCGCCGCGCCATGGTGGAAAAAGGAATCCGCCAGGCGCTGCCGCTCTACGAGCAGCAGCGCGGGTGGGTGGTGAATCGCTTCAACTGGAACCAGGTCTGCAATGGGGGCATCGGACTGGGCGCGCTGGCGATCGCCGACGAGGAACCGGAACTTTGCCGGCGCGTGCTGACGTGGGCGCTGGAATCGCTCCCGCGCGCGCTGGCTTCTTACGCACCCGATGGCGGCTGGCCCGAGGGCCCCGGCTACTGGCATTACGCCACGCGCTACACGGTCTACTTCCTGGCTGGGTTGGAGACCGCGTTGGGAGCGGACTTTTCGCTTTCCAGCCGTCCCGGATTCCGCCAAGCGGGACGTTTCCGCGTCTATTTCAGCGGCCCCGCGAACAAGACCTTCAACTATGCCGATGGGAGCGACAATGTGGGCGGCGCGGCCGAGATGTTCTGGCTGGCGCGCAAATTCGGCGAGCCAGTTTACGCCTGGCACCAGCAGCGTTGCCTGGAAGATCCCAAGGTGCGGCCGGAAGCCCTGGACTTGCTGTGGTACCAGGAAGAGGCCCGGAGCCCGCAGCAGGCGCGCTGGCCCCTCGATGAGCTGTTCCGGGGTGTGGAAGTGGCGTTCCTGCGCGGCTCCTGGGAGGATCCCGAGGCCATCTTCGTCGGGGTCAAAGCCGGGGATTTGAAGGTCGGCCATAGCCAGCTCGACCTGGGCACTTTCGTACTCGATTTCGGCCGTCTGCGCTGGGCCCTGGACCTGGGCGCCGATGACTACAATTTGCCCGGCTATTTCGGAAAAGAGCGCTGGAACTACTACCGCAACCGCACCGAAGCGCACAACACGCTTCTCATCGATGGCGAAAACCAGGACCCCAAGGCAGAAGCGGCGGTTATCGCACACCGCTTCCACCCTGAACTTTCCTGGGTCGTGATGGATCTGAGCAAAGCTTACCCGGCCCGAATGAAGCGGCAGTGGCGAGGCGTGGCGCTCGTGGATCGCCGCTACGTCATCGTGCAGGATGAATTCGAAGCCGTCCAGCCGGTGGAGGCTCTCTGGGGCATGGTCACCGACGCCGAAGTGACCACGAATGGCAACCGAGCCGAACTGAGCAAGCCCGGCTGGCGGCTTTCGCTCAGCATCCTCTCTCCGCAGGACGCAACGTTCGACGTGGTCTCGACCACGCCGCCCCCGCCGCAGAATCCGAACTCCGGCACGCGCAAACTCGTGGCGCGACTGCCTGCTAGGACGGCGAGCTTGCGCCTGGCGATCGCCCTGCTACCTCACCGCGAAGGCCAGCCGGCGCCCCGGGTTGACTGGCGGCCCCGAGCTTTGGCGGAGTGGTAGAGGACCGGCGCCCTGCCCGGTGTGGCGGCGGTACCGTAGTAAGTATGGGGCTCGCGGCGCTCGTGTTCGCTTTCGCCGCCTGCTGGTCCCAGGGCGAGGATTTACACCGGGCGGTGAAAGAGGGAGACCGCGCCGCCGTGGAGGCGCTGCTGAAGGCCGGGGCCGATGTGAATGCGCGTGACGCCCTCGGCGGAACGCCGCTCCACGATGCGGCTTGGGCGGGCAACGCGGAAATTGCCGCCCTGCTGCTGGATCACGGCGCCGACGTCAACGCGCGTCACCGGGAAGGGGGATCCACGCCGCTGCACTATGCCGTGATCACCAACCGCAAGCAGGTGGTCGAACTGTTGCTGGCTCGCGGTGCGGACGTGCGCGCGCGGCACCGGGCAGGGGCCACCGCGCTTCATCTGGCGGCCGCTCGCGGCTATCGCGACCTGGTCGAGCTACTGTTGGAGCACGGGGCTCGCGTCACGGATACCGACGACACTGGCGCGACAGCGCTGGATGAAGCGGTCTGGAAGGGCCACGCCGGCGTTGTGCAAACGCTGCTGGCACACGGCGCCGATTTGCGTCGCCGCCATCCGGAAACGGGCGCAACGTTGCTGCATCTCGCCGCCTCCAAAGGACACCTGGAGGTCATCCGTGTCCTGCTCGGGGCGGGAGCGGATCCTGAAGCAAGAGACAACTTCGGCGCCACCCCGCTGGACGAAGCGCTGCGCTACCGGCACGGCGCTGCGGTGGAGTTATTGCTTAAACAGGGCGCGCGACTGCAAGGAAGCAGCGCACTGGCGCGGCGGGTGCAAGAAGCGGTGCTGCGCGGGCAACCGGAGGTGGTGCGCGTGCTGCTGGACGCCGGGGCTGATCCGGCCATGGCTACGCCTCAGGGATCTACCCTGCTTCACGACGCGGCGCTCAAAGGGCACGCTGAGATCGTGGCCCTGCTGCTCGAGCGGGGAGCGCCGGTCAACCTGCTCGACAGCACGGGTGCCACCGCTCTGCACGATGCCGCGCTGGCGGGCCACGTCACGGTGGCCAGGCTGCTGATCGAGCATGGGGCGGACGTCAACGCTCGGGATCGGCAATCCGGCTCGACGCCCCTGCACCTAGCCGCGTCCTGGGGACGGCGCGAGGTCCTGCTGCTGTTGCTGGAACGCGGCGCGGACCTGAACGTGCGCAACAAGGCCGGGCAGACGCCGCTGGCCGTGGCGATCGAGAACAACCAGGAGGAAACCGCGGCGCTGCTGCGCGCGCGGGGCGGTTGGCAGGATTGAGGTCCGCGCGCTGACTGGCCCGCCTCACCACGGGCCTTGTCGCCCCAGGCAGGCCGGGCCTGCTCCAGCGGCCGGTCCGGGAAAACGCAGTGTTATCATCGAACTGAGTGAATGCCCCTGGGATGCAGCGGCGCGCCGTGGTTTTGTTGTGGCTGGCCTTGCCGGCTCCCAGCGTGCCTGCGCGCGCCGCAGAAGCCGAGCTGCCGGTAAAGGCTGTTCGCTTCGTGCCCGAGCAGCAACCCTATCCGCGCCAACGCCTGCTGGAACTGGTCCCCTTCAAGCCCGGCGAGCCGCTGAAGCCCGGGCTGGCGCGCACGGCGATCGAGCGATTGTTCGCCACGGGCCGGTTTGCCGACATCCGGGTCGAAGCCTGGCCCTTGGGGGAAGGCTGGGAAATTCGCATCGTGACCGAACCGGCCTTCTTCGTCGGCCGGGTGACAGCCGAGGGTCCGCCGGGTCTACCCAGCGCCAGCGCACTGGCCACCGCCGCGCGGCTGGACTTGGGCGCTCCTTTCGACACCGCCGACCTGCCGCCAGCCGAGGAAAATCTCCGCCGCGCCTTGCAAAACCATGGCTTTTTCGAGCCGCGCATCCGGCACCGGCTGGAGTACGACCCCAAGACGCAGCAAGTGAACATCCGCTTCGAAATCGAAAGTGGTCCACGGGCCCGTTACGCGCCGCCCGAGGTTAGCGGCTCGCCCGAACGTCCGTTGAACAAGCTCGTCAAAGTCACTCGCTGGAAAGGCTGGCTCTGTTGGAAGCCGGTCACAGAGAGCCGCACTCAGGACGGTCTGGAGAGGCTCCGCCGCTCCTATCAGAAAGAGGACCGGCTGGCAGCCAGGGTCACCCTCACCGGCATGAAGTACCAGCCCGAGACCAAGCGCGCCCAGCCCCGACTGGAGATCAACGCAGGCCCCAGGATCCGCGTCGAGGTGGAGGGCGC
>JBMFPL010000255.1:0-5515 GCA_049969115.1 Bryobacteraceae bacterium
CCGGCTACAACAGTAAAGAGGCTCGGTGGAGTGCGGCCGGGCGTTCCGGAGATTCTCGGGGGAGGGAAAGGCCCGGCACGCACTCCTGAACCCCCGCTCTCCTCCTTCGCGGCGCCGGACGCCACCCATCGCCCTCAGGCCTTTTCCGCGGGTTCCGGCGCTGCCACCGGTGTCAGCCACCCGCGGCGGTCCGGCGCGGCGCCCTCGATGATCGCGAAGAACGCCTTCTGAAGTTTTTCCGTGATGGGGCCGCGCCGGCCGGCCCCTATCCTGACGCGGTCCACCGAACGGATGGGCGTGATCTCCGCCGCCGTTCCGGTGAAGAACAGCTCATCGGCGATGTAAAGCATCTCGCGCGGAATCATCGCCTCCACCACTGGGATTCCGAGATCGCCGGCCAACCGGATCACCGTATCGCGGGTGATGCCGGGCAGCACCGAGGCCGCCAGCGGCGGCGTCAGGATCCGCCCGTCCCGCACCAGGAAGATATTTTCACCCGAGCCTTCGCTGACGTAGCCGGCCGGATCGAGCGCAATCCCTTCCTGGTAGCCGTTGGTCAGCGCTTCCATTTTGATGAGCTGCGAGTTCATGTAGTTAGCGCCCGCTTTGGCGAGTGCGGGCAGCGTGTTGGGCGCCAGGCGGTTCCAACTAGAAACGCATACGTCCACCCCTTCCGCGAGCGCCTCCTCGCCTAGGTACCGGCCCCACTCCCAGCAGGCCAAAAACACCTCCACCGGGTTGCGGCAGCCGTAGACCCCCATCTCACCGAACCCGCGGAGGATGATCGGTCGGATGTAGCACGATGTCATGCGGTTCACCCGAACCAGCTCGACCATCGCCTCGGCCAACTGCTCGGCGGTGTAGCCCACTTCGAAACGGTAAATCTTGGCCGAATCGAGCATGCGCCGCACGTGATCGTGAAGCCGGAAGATGGCGGGCCCGCGGGGCGTCGCGTAGCAGCGAATTCCCTCGAAAATCGAGCTCCCATAGCTGACCACGTGCGACAGTACGTGCACCCGAGCTTCGTCCCAAGGTATGAATGCGCCGTTGTGCCAGATTTTCTCGGTAGGCTTTAACATGCATGCCATTATAGTGGAGGCTCGCAGAGACCCGCTGTGGCAGCCGTTCACAGCCCGATCGTATGCTGGGAACAGAACATTTGCTGTGTCCTATGCCCGAAGCACATCGCGGCCTTGCCTACGAGGCGATTCTGTTCGACTTCGACGGAGTGCTAGCGGACACCGAGCCGCTGCACTGGGAGGCTTGGCGGGACGCCGTCGCGCCCTTAGGAATCAATTTAACTTGGGAAGTCTATCGTACTCAAATGATTGGGGTTTCTGACCGCGACGTGGTCGCCTTCCTCGCGCGCATGGCGCAACCGCCCCTGCCAACGGAAACCATTTGGAACCGGTTTGCTGACAAGCAGCGACTATTCCTGGAAAAGGCGCTCGCCAACCCCCCGCTACCGCCGGCCAATAGCGAGCTGCTCCGTCAACTCGACTCCCTGAAGTTAGCCCTGGTAACCTCGACCTCCATCCGAGAAATCGAGCCTTTGCTGCGCGCCGCGGGCATTCTGCAACGCTTCCACACCATCGTTGCCGCCGAAGACGTCCAGCACCCCAAGCCCCATCCGGAACCCTATCTGCTTGCGGCAAGGCGCCTGGGAGCGCGGCGGGCCCTGGCGGTGGAGGACTCCGAAGCTGGCGAAGCTGCGGCGCGCGCGGCTGGACTCGACGTGCTGCGGGTAGGCTCGGCTGTCGAGTTGCCGAGTGCGCTGTCGCGGAGGCTGGGTCGGGGCTGGGGCAACGAGTGAGGGCTGGCCGTGTCCGATAACAGATATTATGTAAACTTGAGCAGCCACCAAACCCCCTTCACCCCACTCTACCCTTTGGCGCCCCAACCCCCCTCCCTGTGCTACATTTGTGCCCAATGACCACTGCCGCCCCCCACGCGCTCAAGGACCCTTACGCCTTGGCACCCACCGACGTCCAAAATCCGCCCCAAACGCTGGGCGCCATCCTGCGCCGTATCGGCCCTGGCATGATCCTGTGCGCTTCCATTGTCGGTTCGGGCGAATTGATCGCCACCACGGCTTTGGGCGCGCAAGTGGGCTACACCGCCCTCTGGGTGATCCTGCTGAGCTGTTTCGTCAAGCCCATCGTGCAGGCGGAAATGGGTCGCTACACGATCGCCACCGGCGAAACGGGGCTCAGGGCCTTCGATCACGTGCCCGGGCCGCGGTGGCGGGTCAACTGGATCGTATGGGCGTGGGCGTTCATGGTTTCGGTAACGCTGTTCCAGGTGGGCGCGATGTACGCGGGCATCTCACAAGTGATGCACTCGCTGCTGCCCGCGTTGCCCATCAATGCCTGGGTCGTGCTGCTGGTAGGCCTGACCCTGGCCTTGCTGCTGGGCGGGGGCTACAAACGCATCGAGCGGCTGGCCACGATCAAGGTCGGGCTGTTCACTATGCTCACCGTGCTTTGCGCCATCCTGCTCACCCGCATGCCGCAATATTTCTCCTGGCGACAGGTTCTGGACGGGCTGAAGTTCCGGCTGCCGCCGGGAGGGCTGACGCGCGCAGTGGGCGTGTTCGGAATCACTGGCGTGGGCGCGACCGAGTTCTTCATGTACCCGTACTGGTGCGTCGAGAAAGGCTACGCGCGCTTCACCGGCATGCGCGACGGCACGCCTTCCTGGCGCAAGCGCGCGCTGGGATGGATCCGCGTGATGCAGGTGGATATCTTCGCCTCGATGTTCATCTACACGCTGGCTACGGTGGCCTTCTACCTGCTGGGCGCGGGGATCCTGCATGGCATGGGGTTGCGTCCTGCCGCCGACGCCATGATCGCGGTGCTTTCCAATATGTATACCCAGACCCTTGGCGGGTGGGCGCTCTGGGTCTTTTACGCTGGGGCCATCGCCACGCTTTACGGGACGGTCTTCGCCGCCACCGCGGCCCACTCGCGCCTGTACGCGGACATGGTCTGCTTGATGGGTTTCTTTCCTGCGGGCGATTACGCCGCGAGGGTGCGCTGGCGCAAGAGGTTCGTGTGGCTTCTGGCCGTGGTCCCGGCGCTGCTTTACTGGATTTTCCGCGAGCCGGTGGGCATGGTCTTCGTGGGCGGGCTGGCCCAATTCCTCATGATTCCCGTAATTGCCGGGGCGACGCTTTACCTGCGCCACCGGCGCCTGCCGCCTGAGGCTAAGCCCACGCCGTTGACTACAGTGGCAACGTGGTTGGCCGCGCTGGTGATCGCCGCGCTCATGGGTTACTACATCCTGCGACAGTTGGCCAGCGTGATCTGAGGACCCTCGGCTCGGCCGCGCGGCTTGCCAGCCCTGCTCTAGCCGGCGCTGGAGGCTGCGCCAACGTTAGATGCCATCCGGCGAGAGCTACCCCGCGCCCTGCGAGACAACCGCGCCCGGGTCAGTAGAACAACAGCACGTCGGGCCGCACGGCAACCTTTGCGTCAGCGCACACTCCGCATTGCATGCGGTAGCCCTTCCAGGCCTGGCGCACCAGCTCGGGGATGCGCTTGGGGTCGTCCTCGCGATGGTAGGCCGAGATGGCGAGGCGGGGCCGGAAGCGCGCCAGCGTTTGCCGGGCCCCTTCGAGGGCGCGTTGCTCGGCGCCCTCGATATCCATCTTGATGAAATCCACGCGCTCGAGCCCCAGTTCGTTGACCAGCTTGTCAATGGTGGTCAGGGGAACCTGGGGTCCCGGCCGGGCGTGTTCGGGCCGCATGACCACGCTGTCGGCGGGGGAGTTGCCGGGATCCACGTAGAGCGTCATCACGTCGTCCCTGTCCCAGACCCCCTTCGGATAGATGATGACCTGCCCTGCCCTGACCTCCTCGGCGAAATTCCGCCTCAGGCATTCCAGGTTCTCGGGCGCAAGCTCGATGGCCACCACCAGCCGCGCCCCGGCGGCCAGGGCTTCGCGGGTGAAAACACCCATCGCGGCGCCGCAATCGAGCACGATGTCACCGGCCCGCACGCCCAGCCCGTCGGCGCCGTAGATCTTGCGTTCCTGCTCGGCAAGATTGAACGGGAGCGAGTAGTCGCTGCCGGCCGGCACCCAGAACGGCCCTTTGGGTGTCTGCCACAAGTGGTATCCCGCCGGGTCCTTCTGGACCAGTTTGCTCGCGGCCAGGATGCGGTCTTTGAGCTCGATCTGCCAGCGGAGGTTATCGGCGCTGCGCAGCGTCTCTCGCCAGGGACAGGGTCCGGTGCGCCCGATCAGGTACAGGACGGCAAGGCGCACGGGCGTCACGAAGTAGATGGCCGCAGCCGCCGCCAGGACCAGTGCTGCCAGGAGCCATTTGCGTCTCATGCCAGACCCGATTCCTCCATCCTAGCAGGGCGGCCGGTGCCGCTCGCTTGGCGCCAACCGCCGATCGCCACAATGCCACTGTCGTCCGGCTGGATGTGGCTGTGGATCAGACCCGATCGCTCGTGGCATCCGCCCGGCGCGTGGCGCAGCGGCGGGCCGGTTCCCTCACGGCTCTCCTTCTTTGTTGCGCCGAAGAATTCCGGCAACTTTCGCCGCGGCGATCCGTATTGGTTTTGGGAAGGCTGGAATGCTCCTGTTCGCCGAGCTGCTCCGCGAACACCAATGCATGGTTTACAGCCTGGCGTATCACGCGCTGGGAGACCGTGCCGCAGCAGAGGACCTCACACAGGAGGTGTTTCTAGCCTTGTTCGAGCACATGGACGAAATCCGATCTGCCGAGCACGCCAAAGCCTGGCTGCTCCGCGTGGCCGCCAGGCGCTCGATTGACGAGATCCGCAAGCGCAAGTACCGGCGCGGCCCGTCGCTCGAGCTGGTTGATGCGCCGGCGGGTCCCTGGCAGGAGCAGCTTGTGCTTCAACAGCAGGTGCGAGGGATGATCGCCCGGCTGCCCGCGAAGGTGCGAACGATCCTCATCCTGCGATACCAGGAGGGCATGGGCATCGCCGAGATCGCCGAGGCGCTCGAGATTCCGGTTCAAACGGTCAAGAGCAGGCTGCACCGCTCGCTGAACCTGCTGCGGGCCCGTATCTTCCGGCAGGTCCCGGATGTTCATAACGCGAGGCGAGTATGAGCGAGCGGAACCACCTTGAAGATCTGTTGCGAGCTTCGCTGCGCCGGGTGGAGCCGCCGCCCGGCCTGCAAGACCGCATTCTGGCCGCCGCCCGCGGGCGCCGCACACGCCGGCGCCTAGGCTGGCTGCGCGTGGCCGCAGCGTTTGTGCTCGTGCTGCTCGGAACCCTCTCCGGGCTGTACTGGCAACACGAACGCGTGCGCGCCAGAAAGGCACAGGAGGCCAGGCGCCAGCTCGAATTCGCCATCCGGCTGACTAACGAGCAGCTCGCGAAGGCGCAGCGGCAACTGGCCAACATCGGAGTGCGCGAAATCCGCGTGGAGGAGGTGCGTCAATGAAGAAAATGTTGCTGGCATTCGCGCTGGCCGGCGCCATGGCGGCGACGGACCAGGGCGTTGACTGGAGCGTGCTCGACCGGCTGGCGGAGA
>JBMFPL010000256.1:0-5510 GCA_049969115.1 Bryobacteraceae bacterium
GCGCTCGCAGGCCGGGCGTCCACCCGGGTGGCCGTTGGCGCGCGGGTGGTGCCGCTGGTCTTGGCGCTCTCGCTGGCCGCGGGCGCCGTCTTGCAGTACCGCAACTGCCGCCGCTTCTCGCGCGAGCTGATCCGGCCCGTGGACATTGCCACCACTGTCGAGCACCGCATGGCGCGCTGGTTCGGCGCAAACATGGGCGAGCGGCGCGTGATGGCGCCGGGCTCGGTCTCCTTCTGGTTGAATGCCTTCGCCGATACGCCCCAACTCGGCGGCGGCTTCGATCACGGCATCACGAACGCGCTCATTCCTCACGTGATCTTCCAGCTTTACTCGGGAATGAACGCAGGGTCGCGCGAAGGCGAAATCGCCGTTGCCTGGCTGAAGGCTTTCGGCTGTCACGCGGTGGCGGTCGGGGGACCTGGGAGCCGCGAACCCTACAAGCCGTTCCGCAACCCGCAGAAGTTCGCCGGCCTGTTGCCCGAGGTCTGGCGCGAAGGCGATGACGCAATTTACGTCGTGCCTCAGCGCAGCCCTTCGCTGGCGCGTGTGGTGCGGCGCGGGGACCTGGTGAGCCGCCCGCCTGGCTCGGCGGTAGACGTGGACGCGCTGCTGCCCTTCGTGGCCGCGCTCGACGATCCCACCTTGCCCGTTGCCCAATGGCGCTGGCGCAGCCGTCATGAAGCGGTGGTCACCGCGGAGCTGCACAGCGAGCATGTGCTTTCGCTCGCCATCAGCTACCATCCCGGATGGATGGCCCGCGTCAACGGATCTCAAAAACCGGTCAAAGGCGACGGCCTGGGTCTCATGGTCATCGAGCCGGAGTGCGAAGGCAAATGCCGGATCGAACTGGTCTACACCGGCGGCGGAGAGGCGAGGCTGACGAGGTTGTTGAGCGGAGTCGCGCTGCTGGTTGGAGTCCTCGCCAGAGTTGCCCGCGGTCGCGCGAGAGGTGCACCGTGAAACCTGGATGGCGAATTGCCGGGTGCCTGTTGCTGGCGCTGGCCGTGCTCGCCACCCGGCGGCCGCTCGCGCTGCGGCAACTGTTTTCTTTCGACGAGGTCAACTTCGCCTGAGCGATGGGCGATTTCGATGTGCGTTCCAGCCAGCCCCATCCACCCGGTCATCCGCTGTTCGTAGCGCAGATGCGGGCGCTGCGCCTGCTGGGGTTCAAGAATCCGCACAGCAACCTCACCGCGCTTGCGATGGCTGGCAGTATCGCAGCCCTGTGGCTGGTAGTCGGTCTCGGGAACCGGCTGTTCGCTCATCCCGCGGGATGGTGCGCAGCGCTGCTGTTGCTATGGCAGCCCGCCTTTTGGTACGCGGGACTGACCTCCGCGGTGCGGGTGCGACTGGCGGGTTTCTCGGTAGCGACGGCATGGGCCTGCTATCGTGCCTGGCACGGCGAACGCCGCTGGGTGGCATGGAGCGGCCTCATCCTCGGCGTTAGCGCGGGCGTGCGCCCGGAGCTTGGGCCTGCGCTGATGCCTCTATGGGTGGCCGGAGTGTGGTGAAGCGGGGCGACCCGCAAGCCGGTGTGGGGGGTGGCGGCGCTGACCGGGGCCACGCTTTCGTGGCTGGTGCCGCTCGTGGCGGACTCGGGCGGCCCCAAGACGTACGTGGGGCTGTGCTGGAAGTATCTGGAGGATCAGGCCGCGCTCACCTCGCCCGTGTTCGGTGCGCCCGCGAAGCTATGGCAGACGACGGTCTGCCGCATGGCGGCATGGACCTTCATCACCGTGCTGGCCATGCCCCTGCCGCTTGCCCTGCTCGTGCGCCGCGAAGCGCAACAGCCCCGGGCGGACTGCCCGTGGAGTTTTCTGACGATTTGGTTTGCGCCTGCGCTCCTGCTGGCCGCCATGATCCACGTGGCGGATGCCGGTCAGACGCTGGCGATGGTTCCCATCGTTTGCCTTGCCGGAGGGCGCCTAATATCCCTTGCCGCAGATGAGATTGCCGAACGACCCTCGCGGTGGCACGGCCTCGTCTGGATGCTGGCGGCTATCTCGGCCGCCACGCTGCTGCGCTGGGAACCGACTGCTCAGGCGATCTGGTGGGTGCCGGTGTTGGCCCTGGCAACGGGCCTGCTGCTGCGCAGCGGGCGCGTTGTGGGGGCCCTCGGCCCGCCGCGTCACCACGCGCTCGTTTTCCTGGCTGCGCCGGCGCTGCTCTTGCACCTTGACGTCTTCCTTCATCCCGGCTGGTACTACAAGGGACCGCCGGGCTGGTGGCATGCGCTGCGGGAAGACCTGCACAGCGGACTGGCCTTCATGAGCCTGGCTCAGAACCGCGCCACCGTGAACGCCGACGACCACAGCTTGCGCGCCATCGGCCAGCTTGCCCATGGCACACCCGCTGAAACTGTCATCCTATGGCGTCGTGGCTCGCTCGCGTGGCGCAAGGCGGCCTACTACTTTCCTCGCCTGCCTGTCGTGGTGCTGGATCGTAAGACGCTCGCGGGGCCCGCCAGACCCACGACCACGCGCTGGATGGGCGCCAGGCTTGTGGAGCGGACCGAAGGTGACCCCCCGCTCAAAATCCAGTTGCCAGCGGGTGCTCGGTTGATCTGGCTGCTCGACCAAAAAACGATGTGCCTGCCCGCCTGCGTCAACACTGTGAGCTTGCGGGAACCGAAGGCGTTTATAAGTGCAATCTTCCCAGGCAACCCGGGAGCTCGCGCTGGGATGATTTCCTGCTGGCGTGGTAGGGCCCGGGGTGCGCCGATTGACTCCGTGCTCGGCTTCGCCGTTTAATGTCAACATGCTGGCGCGCTGGTGCTGCATCTTGTGCGTAGTGACCACAGCCAGCGCGGAGCTGGTTCGCATCGAGATCCGCGAGCGCAGCGACGTGCTGGAGGGCCGCCCCTGGGGCAAGTCCGGCCCTTACGAGCGGCTGGCAGGCCTGGCTTTCTTCGAAGTGGACCCGCAACTGCCGGCCAACCGCATCATCGCCGACATCGCCCTGGCCCCGCGCAACGCCCGCGGGCGCGTGGAGTTCGCCGCAGATCTATACCTGTTGAAACCGCGCGATCCGCGCCTGGGCAACGGCGGCATCCTTTTCGAGGTCTCCAACCGCGGCAACAAGTACCTGCTGCGGCAGTTCAACTTCGGTACCGCGACCAACGACCCGCGCACGGCCGAGCATTTCGGCGACGGTTACCTGCTCGAGGAAGGCTACACGCTCGTGTGGCTGGGATGGCAGTTCGATGTGCCCGATCAGCCCGATCTGTTGCGATTGTTCGCTCCGCCCGCCCGCAGCGATTCCGGGCCGATCACGGGATGGGTGCGCTCGGAGTTCGTGCCCGACCGCGCGGTGCGCGAGTTCTCGCTCGCTGACCGGAACATGATCGCCTACCCGGCGGCGGATCCCGCCGATCCCGAAGCCAGGCTCACGGTGCGCGACCGTGTCGAGGGGGAGCGGCAACTCATCCCGCGCCAACGATGGCGGTTCGCCCGCCAGGAATTCGGGCGGCTGGTCCCCGACCGAACTCGCGTGTGGATGGCAGACGGCTTTCAACCGGGCAAGATCTACGAACTGGTGTACCGTGCGCGCGATCCGGTGGTGGCGGGACTGGGACTGGCGGCGGTCCGCGATTTGATTTCCTACCTCAAGTACGGCGACGCGCCCGAGCATGCCATGCTCAGCGACCAGGCTCGCTCGCTGAAACGCGCGCTCGCCATGGGAACCTCGCAGAGCGGGCGCTTCCTGCGCACGTTCCTCTACTACGGCTTCAACCAGGACGAGCGCGGCCGCCAGGTTTTCGACGGCGTCATCGCGCACGTGGCCGGCGCCGGGCGCGGCAGTTTCAACCACCGCTTCGCCCAGCCCTCGCGCGACGGCCACCCCTTCATGAACCAGCTCTACCCGACTGACATTTACCCGTTCACCGACCTCGAACAGGAGGACCCCGAAACCGGCCTGCGCGAGGGCCTGCTGACGCGCGCACAACGGGCCGGCGTGGTCCCCAAGATCTTCTACACCAACTCCTCCTACGAGTACTACGGGCGCGCAGGATCGCTCATTCACACCACGCTGGACGGCGCCTCCGACGCGCCCGTGCCGCCCACCACGCGCATTTACCTTTTCGCGGGCACGCAACATTCGCCGGCCGGTTTTCCGCCCGGCCGCCCGGGCACGCAGAACCTGGTCAACCCGAACGACTACCGCTGGCCGCTGCGGGCGCTGTTGGCGGCGATGAATCGCTGGATCGCGACGGGGGTGGAGCCGCCCGCCTCGCGCTACCCGCTGATCACACAGGGCGAACTCGTACCGCTGGCGGCGCTGAAGTTCCCGCGCATCCCGCAGGTGGCCCTGCCGCAGCGGCTCCGCAAGGCGTGGCGGATAGATTACGGGCCTGAATTCGGCAGCGCCCGCGTCATCGCTTTCGAACCACCGCGCGTGGGCAAGGAGTTCCCGGTGCTGGTGCCTCAGGTGGACGAGGACGGCAACGAGATCGCGGGCATCCGCCTGCCCGAAGTCGCCGTGCCGCTGGGCGCCTACACCGGCTGGAACCTACGTTCTCCCGAAATCGGAGCGCCCGATGAGCTCTACAGCATGGCCGGCTCCTTCCTTCCCTTCCCGGGCACACCCGCAGAGCGCAAGCGCCGAGGTGATCCGCGACGCTCGATCGGCGAACGCTACCGGAACCGCGAAGACTATTTGCATATGGTCCGCGAGTGCGCGCTCGCACTGGCCCGCGAAGGCTATGTGCTGCAACGCGACGTGGAAGCGATGGTGCGAGCGGCTGCCCGGCGCTGGGATCATCTGGTGCGTTGAAGAGCCAACACTGGCGCGGGTGTTACGATGGAGACAATGGGTTCGAGGCCTTCCTCAGAAGTTCCCAAGCTTCCCATACCCGGCGTGCAGCACTTGATCGCTGTCGGTTCTGGCAAAGGGGGAGTGGGCAAGACGACGGTGGCCGTGAACCTGGCGGTCGCACTGGCCAGGCTCGGCCGGCGAACGGGGTTGATGGACGCCGATGTCTACGGTCCCAACGTCCCGCGCATGCTGGGCATCCAGGACATGCCCGAAGTCATCGGCGAACGCATTCAGCCGCTGGAGAAACACGGCGTGCGGGTGATGTCCATGGGATTCCTGAATCCCACGGACCGCCCGCTGATCTGGCGAGGCCCCTTGCTGCACAGCGTGGTGCAGCAGTTCCTGCGCAACGTGGACTGGGGCGAGCTGGAGTATCTGGTGGTGGACTTGCCGCCCGGCACGGGCGATGTCCAGTTGAGCCTTATCCAGACCGCGCCCCTGACGGGCGCGGTGGTGGTGACCACGCCGTCCGACGTGTCGCTGGAAGATGCGCGCAAGGCGGTGCACATGTTCCGGCAGGTGCGCGTGGAAGTGCTGGGCATCGTCGAGAACATGAGCTACCTGGCGTGCCCGCACTGCGGCGAGCGCGTGGACGTGTTCAGCGCAGGCGGGGGCCGGCGTACGGCCGAGGAAATGGGCGTGCCGTTCCTGGGCGAGTTGCCGCTCGATCCCCAGGTCCGTGTGGGCGGCGATAC
>JBMFPL010000257.1:0-5507 GCA_049969115.1 Bryobacteraceae bacterium
GCCCCTGCCTTTCCTCGAACAGATGTTCGGCCCCGGTGCCGGGCAGGCCGTGCGCCTGTACCGGGCCGCCGCGCAGGACGCTGACTTGAGCGCGCTGCTGTGCTTGTTCGGCTCCACGGAAGCGCTGATCGTCCGCTGGCGCCGCGAGGGCTCCTTTGTCGCCGGGTTCGACGAGGCGGGAAGGGAGCTGGTGCGCGTGCCTGTCCGTGAACCGATCGTGGTGCGTGCCGCCTTCGACGCCGCCCGCCAGATCGCCCGCACCAACTGCCCGTAAGGAGGAGACCAGTGCAGGCAACCATTCGCTTGCTCGGCGTAACGCTGGGGTTGCTGGCGGCCTCCGGGTGCCGTCGCAGCCCGCAACCCACGCTGGAGGTGATCGCCGTGTTCGTTCAGAAAATTCCCCTGGACGCGCACGATCGGGCCTGGAGCGACGCACCCGAACACATGGCGGCCCTGCTTCCCCAGGATGTCGTCGAGCCGAGGTTGCTTCAGCCTTCTACGCCGATGGTTCGGGTGCGCGCCCTCACTGACGGCAACGAGCTGGCTTTCCGGCTGGAATGGCAAGATCCCTCGCGCGACGATGTGGCCGCCCCCGGCCGCTTTCCCGACGCATGCGCGGTGCAATTGCCCGCCTTGAACTCGCCCGAACCTCCCAATCCGCAAATGGGCGAGCCCGGCCGGCCGGTGCAGCTCACCTATTGGCGGGCCGACTGGCAAGCCTGGAGCGAAGGGCGCCGGGACAATATCCGCGAGCTGTACCCCAACGCCTCGGTGGATCACTACCCTTTCGCCGCTCCCTCGCTTGCGCCCGGTTCGACCGCCCAGAAAGAGCTGCTGCGCCTGTACGCACCTGCCGAGGCCGCCGGCAATCGCCGCGCCGGGCCCCGCGCCTCCCCGGTCGAAGACCTGGTGGCCGAAGGACCTGGCACGCTGGCGCCCGCACCGCAGTCCCTGTCCCGGGGCAAAGGCGTTTTCTCGCAGGGCGCGTGGCGCGTGGTCCTTGCGCGCTCCCTGACGCGCGATCTCGGCCCCGGATCCCGGAGCGTGGTGGCTTTCGCGGTCTGGCAGGGTGGCCGGCAAGAAACCGGCGCGCGAAAGATGCGTAGCGGATGGATCCCCCTGCGGCTGGAGGCACGCCGGTGACCGCGCTCCCGCACCCGCAAGCCGCGCAGCAGTTGGCGCGCCGGGCGGCCCAGTGGCACCTGCTCGGACTGTTGCTAAGTTGTCCCTCAGAGCGGTGGCGTGAACGCGTGGCGCGCCTGTACGACGAGACGGGCTCGGCTGAACTCAGCGCCGCTGCCAGGCAGGCCCTGGCAGAAGCCAGCGAAGAACTCTACCACTCGCTCACCGGACCTGGCGGCCCGATTCCCGTGCGCGAGGCGGCAAGCGATGCTGTGCTCGAGCCGGGATCCCTGTTGGCCGAGTTGCTCTCCTGCTACGAAGCGTTCGGCTACCAACCGCCCTGGGAGGAACCGCCCGATCACGTCGCGGTGGAGACCGATTTCATGGGCTACCTGTCGCTCAAGCAGGCTTACGCTCTGGCCACCGGCCAACCCGAGCAGGCCCGGCTGGCCGAAGAGGCGGCGGCGGAGTTCTCGCGTCACCACCTGGCCCGGCTGGCCCACGCTATGAACGCGACCCTCGTCCCCGGAGCACCCGCCTATCTGCTCCTGGTGGTAGCCGAACTGGTCCGGCGAACGCGTTGAACCGCGACCACGCTGATGACCGCTCTCGCCCGCGCCGCCAGGCGACGAAGCCACCGCTGTCTGCGCGTTAGAATGGAATCAGCCCCATGGGAGAGACCCACGAGCACGGGCGACGCAGGCCTGCTGCCAGGCGCACCCGCTCGACGACGATTCTCTGCATCCGGCGCAACGGCAAAGTGGTGATGGCCGGCGACGGCCAGGTCACCCTCGGCCAGGAAGTGCTGAAGTCCTCGGCGCGCAAGCTGCGCCGCCTTTACAACGACAAAGTGCTGGCCGGATTTGCGGGTTCGACCGCGGACGCGGTGGCGCTGTTCGCCCGCTTCGAGTCCAAACTCGAGGCGCACAGCGGCAACCTGACGCGGGCGGTCATCGAGCTGGCCAAGGAATGGCGCACCGACCGCGTGTTGCGGCACCTGGAGGCCCTGTTGCTGGTGGCCGACGCCAACAACACTTACATCATCAGCGGTTCGGGCGACGTGATCGAGCCTGACGACGGCGTGGCGGCCATCGGCTCGGGTGGCGGCTTCGCCAAAGCTGCCGCCACCGCCCTGATGCGCAACACCAATCTGGACGCGCGGCGCATCGCCGAGGAGGCCATGGCCATCGCCAGCCAGATTTGCATTTACACCAACGACAAAGTGACTTACGAGGAGCTGGGCTGATGGTTATTTATCTTCCCGTCCAATCCGTCGAGGAAGAACCCGCGCTGGACGAACTTACTCCGCGGGAAATCGTCCGCGAGCTGGACAAGTACGTCATCGGCCAGACCGAGGCCAAGCGCGCGGTGGCCATCGCCCTGCGCAATCGCATCCGGCGCCAGCGGCTCGACCCGGAAATGGCCGAGGAGGTGATGCCCAAGAACATCCTCATGATCGGCCCTACCGGCGTGGGCAAGACCGAGATCGCTCGGCGGCTGGCCAAACTGGCCAACTCGCCCTTCCTCAAGGTCGAGGCGAGCAAATTCACCGAGGTCGGCTACGTGGGGCGCGACGTGGAATCCATGATCCGCGACCTGGTGGAAATCGCCATTGACATGGTGCGCGAGGAACGGGCCGAGGAGATCGGGGACCGCGCCGAGCGCAACGCCGAGGAGCGCCTGCTCGACCTGCTCATGCCCCCGCAGCCCGAAGGCAGCGAGAGCTACGAGCGCACGCGCGAGAAGCTGCGCGAGCGCCTGCGCGCCGGCAAGCTCGACGATCGCATCGTCGAGATTGACGTCCGCGAGCCCGGCCCCACCTTCCAGATCACCACCAGCACGGGCGTCGAGGAAATGGACGTCTCTATCCGCGACATGCTGCCCGGCCTGTTTGGGGGCCGCACGCGCAAGCGCAAGATGCGCGTCAGCGAGGCTCTCGATTACCTCACGCAGGAAGAAGAGCAGAAGCTGATTGACATGGACCAGGTCACCCGCGTGGCTTTGGAGCGGGTGGAACGCAACGGCATCATTTTCCTGGATGAGATTGACAAGATCGCCGGCCGGGAGACCGGGCACGGCCCCGACGTCAGCCGCGAAGGCGTGCAGCGCGACATCCTGCCCATCGTCGAGGGCACCACGGTGAACACGCGCTACGGCTTCGTGCGCACCGACCACATCCTGTTCATCGCCGCCGGCGCCTTCCACGTCTCCAAGCCGAGCGACCTGATCCCCGAGCTGCAAGGGCGCTTCCCCATCCGCGTCGAGCTGAAGCCGCTCACCGAGCAGGATTTCATCCGCATCCTCAAGGAGCCCAAGAACGCGCTGGTCAAGCAATACACCGCGCTCCTGGAAACCGAGGGCATCAAGCTCACCTTCACCGACGACGCGCTGGAGGAAATCGCCCGCTGCGCCGCCTACGTCAACGAGACCACGGAAAATATCGGCGCCCGGCGGCTGCACACCATTATGGAAAAGGTCCTGGAAGAAGTCTCCTTCGAGGGTCCCGATCTCAAGAAAAAGCACGTGCGCATAGACGCCGCTTACGTGCGCAAGCAGCTCGCCGACATCATGAAAGACCAGGACCTGACCCGGTACATCCTGTGAGCCGGCTCGCTGCGTCGCTCATCACGGTGGGCCTGGTGGCGACAGGCTGCGGGTCTCCGGGCGACCCGTCGCCGCCGTCACTCAACATTCCCGAACGCATCTCGGATTTGTCGGCGCAACAAGTGGGCGATCGCATCCTGGTACGTTTCACGCTGCCCGAGCTCACCACCGATGGCGTCGCGCTGCGGCGCTTCCGCGCCGTCGAACTGCGTGCGGGACCCTCACCGGAAGGCAACTTCGATACCGAGCGATGGGCGGCGCAGGCGCGGCTGGCGCCCGTGGCTGCGGATCGCCCGGGACCGGTGGAAATTGCGTTGCCTGCTGCGGAATGGGCTGGGCGCGAGCTGATCCTCGGCGTGCGCGCCGTGGGACCGAAGGGTCGGGCCGGCGCCTGGTCCAACCTCGTGGCGCTCGAAGTCGTTCCGCCGCTGCCCCGCCCTTCCGGCCTGCGCGCCGAATCCTGCCCGGAAGGGGTGCGCTTGAGTTGGGAAAGCGGCGTTGCGCCGGCGGGCGCACGATTTCGTGTTTTCCGGCGGGGCGAGGCGCAGAAGCAGCCCGAACCGGTAGGGGAAACCGCCGCGCCGCCCTACGTGGACGCTACCGCCGCTTTCGGGCAAAACTGGGAGTACGCGGTGCAGGCCTTCGTCAAGACAGGCCAGACCGAAGCCCTCAGTGAGATCTCGGACACGGTTCGCATCAAGCCCGAAGACCGCTTCCCTCCGGCGCCGCCTGGCGGCCTGCAAGCTACGCCCGGCCTCGGCACTATCGAACTGATGTGGGATCGCAATCAGGAGCCCGACCTGCACGGGTACCGGGTGTGGCGCGCGCTGGGAGACGGGCCCCTGTCTCCGCTGAGCGAAATCATCGAAGTGCCCGGCTACTCCGATCGCAGCATCGAATCCGGCAAGAAATATCGTTACGCGGTCTCGGCCGTGGACACTCGCGGCAACGAGAGCGCACCTTCATCCCCTGTGGAGGTTACCGCCCCTTGAGACTGGTACGTTTCAGCCTCGACAAAACCGCGCCGGCGACAACGCCGGACACCTCGCCGCTGGTCCGCTACGGCGTGGTGGAGAACGAAACCGTTTATGAGACGGCGGCCGGCTGGTCGTCGCGCACCGGCTCGTCCTGGCCGCTCGCCGAGGTCCGGCTGCTGCCGCCGTGCTGGCCCACCAAGATCGTCTGCGTGGGGCGCAACTACGAGGAGCACGCGCGGGAGCTCGGCAACATCGCGCCCCCCGAGCCCGTCATCTTTCTCAAGCCGCCCTCGGCGCTGGCCGCCCACCGCGATCCCATCCGCTGGCCTTCGCTGTCCGGTCGCGTGGACTACGAGGGAGAAATCGGCGTGGTCATCGGCAAGCGCGCGCGAAACGTGACAGCGGAACAGGCCCTGGAGTACGTGCTGGGTTACACCTGCGTCAACGACGTGACCGCCCGCGATCTGCAAAAGAAAGACGTGCAGTGGACCCGTGCCAAGGGCTTCGATACCTTCTGCCCGGTGGGACCGTGGATCGTCCCTGCAAGCGAAACCCCACTGGAACGGCTGCGCTTGCGAACCTGGGTGGACGGACAGCTCCGCCAGCAAGCCACCCCGGCGGAGATGATCTTCCCCATCGCGCGCATCGTGTCCTTCGTCAGCGAAGTGATGACGCTGGAGCCGGGCGATTTGATCGCCACCGGCACGCCGGCGGGGGTAGGCCCGCTGGCGCCCGGGGCGGTGGTGCGGGTCGAGATCGAAGGCATCGGCGGTGAGCCCGAACCCGGTCTCGAGGCACGGCAGG
>JBMFPL010000258.1:0-5496 GCA_049969115.1 Bryobacteraceae bacterium
ATCGCCATGAGGGTCGATCAGGCACACCCCGTGACCCTGATGGAGATCCTGTAATAGCAACTTCAGCATGAACGTGGACTTGCCGGTGCCGGTCATTCCCAAGGCGAAAACATGCTTGAATCGGTGCTCCAGAGGTACCCAGACGAGGAGTTCCTCTCCCCGGTGCCGGTTGACGGCCAGCAAAGTGCCTGACTTTCTGTCATCCGCGACGGGCAGTGTGGCTCGGGCGGTTTGGCTCCGCCGGACCGGCAGACCCAACTCGTTTTCCCCAAACACCACGGGCAACCGAAACGCACAGGCAGCTTCGTCCGCAGCGTAAGGCTCCTCAGCAGGGACGAAGAAGGCGTCTTGGGCTTGCTTGACATCGCAGTCTTCAATCGAAAAGCCACCGGTGAACGGGCCCGCCTCTGCACCCCACACGTAGTCTCCCGAGATTGACTGGCCCAGCAGGCGGGCGATCACTGCATCGGCTTCACCCGGCGCCAGCAGTACGACCGCGACCCCCACCGCATGTACGGCGAGTCGTGAAAGGCGCCGCACGCATAGCTGGCGGATTTGGTCGGCTTGGGCCGCCAAGGTCAGCTGATCGCCATGCGCGCCAGCCAGAAACTGCTCGCAAACGCGGAGCGTGGCGCGGAGGTGCTCAAGATGTGGCTCCCGCTCGGCGGGCGTGACCAGCCGCGTCACGACCCATTGGGGCGCCGGAAAGTTGAGTAGCGTCTCCAACAACGCGCCCCGGTCATCGGCTGCGATAGCCCAGGGGAACAGGTGGCGGATCGTGGCCCCAGCCGGCGCCGGGCGCGGCTTGGCCTGAAATCCCAATGCCCCGGAAGACCATCGGAACGGCTCGCTCAGAGGAATCTCCGCGCTTCGTCGGCCGACGCACATGGCCGAGTTTGGCGTAAAGGGGCGGAAGGACTCCTGGAAGTCACTTTCGTTCAGAATCGGAGCAAAGTGAGCTTGCTCCCAGAAGGTTGCGAGCAGGGTCCGCAGCGCCACATAGTCGGCAAGACACCGGGCCAAGGCCGCCTCCCGTTCTGACTCCTGGACGGTGAGACGCACCGCCAACTCCACTCGGCCGGCTGCCCGCTGTAGGTCGAGCGACGGTAGGCTTGCCATGTGCAGTTCCACTGAGACGGGCCTGGACCAGCCGGCGATCAACTCGGCCAGGCGCACGCTGTTCTCGTAGGCTTCCGCCAGGCGCTGGAGGCGTGCCGTGAGTGGCGCCTCCCTAGGCAACCGCTCGGCCTGCAATTCCACCAGCCGGAGGCCGATACTGGCCTGCCAGCCGGCGTCCGTCGGCTTCAGAGCCGCGAAAGGAGTGGGCAGCATGGCTCACCTCCCGTCATGCTCCTGGAATCTCCACAACCTCTCAAGTTTTAACTCAGAGGCATTCTCCGACACTTCGCCCCGTCCGGAAGCGAGGCTCGCGCAAGCAGATGGCATTCGCAATATACGGCAGATGATCTCAGAGGAAAGCTGCGGATACGCCTTGCAGAAGGCATTAAACGCCTCCTTCCACCCAATGACGCGAGGCAGCCTGATCCCTTCCTCCCGGTCCGCGCGCAAGGACTGTTCCGACATATTCGCTCTCCCCGTCTGTGCACATCATGATTCGGGCCTACGGCCACTCATAGAAGTGCTGAGCCCGGAAACCTACCGCGGCAACGGCACGACCTTCTTGATCGCCTCCGGGGGTACCGGCTTCGGTGAGGTCAGTTCCCGGACACCACGTGCTGCATTCGTGGCGTGGCTGTGCCGAACCGGCGTGCCCTTCGGTAATTGGATCGTCTCACGCACCGTGGGCTTGCGCAGCAGGCCATAGTATTCCTTGGCTTTCTCACCGCTCATCGGCCTGCCGGGGCGGGCTACGGCAGTCATATGCCGGCCTGGGGCGATGCCCCGGCGCAGCTCCTGTTCCGCCAGTCTCTTCGTGGTATAGCGCTGCACAGTGCGAGGCTGAGCCAGAGGTCGAACAGGCACTCGGTGGCGGAGAGCATCGAGTCTGAGAATCCGCGCTCGAACGGCACGGCGGCTCGCCGCGCGCGCCACGGCCCGGCCCACCGGCGCACCACAGGCGAATTGAGGCAGCAGCACAAGTCCCAGCAGCAGAACACTAACCAGTTTGCGCATCGTGACCCTCCTCTACGCTCTACGTAACATCCACCCGACCACTCGAAACGGCAGCACCAGCAGTCGGCAGCAAAGGCGAAAGCCAAAGCGGA
The DNA here is from genome assembly GCA_049969115.1 of Bryobacteraceae bacterium. Classification (GTDB taxonomy): domain Bacteria; phylum Acidobacteriota; class Terriglobia; order Bryobacterales; family Bryobacteraceae; genus DTHT01. The sequence goes on from JBMFPL010000258.1 coordinate 2,226, forward strand.
TCACGTCGGCCGCCAGCGAACCCACTGCCTCCGCTGCTGCGCGCTCGCCCAGAAACAGCTCCAAGATGCCCCGGAAGAGGGCCATCGCCACGAGCAACAACATCAACAGGAGCAACCAGCCCGGCAGCAAGTCGAGCAGCGCGTCAATGAAGGGCCCTAATAGCAAAAGCAGCACAACCGTGCCCAACAACCCCATCGCAGTGCGTCCGCGAATCAACCTCAGCATCAGAGCCAGGCCGATCGCAGCGATCACCAGCACCATGGCTTCGTCGGGCAGCAGCCACCACAGTGTTTTCATGGTCCTCTCCTTTACATCACCGCCCCGGCAGGCGCATGCTGAATCGTCAGCGGGAGCCGGCGCTCCCGCAGCACCCGCTCGGGACCAGCAGGGCCCAGCACCCGCTGCACGTAGCGGAATCCGCCGCCATAAATCGGATCGGGGTTAGTCTCGATCTCTTGTGCGTAGCGGCGGGCCTCCTGGCCACCCAAGTCTGTGTAAAAGCGGTGCGCAAGCAACTCGCAGAAACCCTCTTCGAGGACCAGCGGTAAGCGGATGCGGTGGACTGCCAGCCAAACATGGCCCAGCTCATGCGCCACCACGCCTTGAAACCGCAAGGGCGACAAGCCGCGGCTGATTTCGATGCCGTAAATCCGATTTCGCAGTAGCTTGCGGCCGCTCCAAAGCCGCTGTTGGATGGTCCTGCCCAGCTTGCCGGCCTCAGCCTGTCGCGCCGGCCGCAGGCGCACTTGAATAGGCATCCCGTAAAAGCGCATGCCGAGCTCGCGAGCCCAGCGACTGACTGGCTCGAACAACGCCCGGGCCTCAGCCACGCGTTCCACCGCCTGCTCCGACATGACTCGCTCCTACCACGTCGGCCAGCTCGCCCCGCAGCGCCGCGGCCAGACGCCTAGTCCAACTCCATGGCACCCGGGTCCAGTCCGCCTCGATGCACAGCGCAGCCCGGCACCAGTGTTCGGCCTGTGGGCAATCGCCAGGGGAGTAGCGGTCCCGGAAGGGAGCGCGAAGGTGAAGCGGCTCGCGCACCAGGCTGCCCAGCACCGGGAATCCGCGCTCGCGCATGCCCTCAGCGACTCGTTGTGCCGCGACTTCATCAGGCAGCACAATGAGGAACCGGTGAAAGCTGTGTACTCCATAAACGGGATCGCCCGGCACGAGGACTCCCTGGACGCCGAGCAGCGCCTGGGCCAGCCTGAGGCACACCGTGCGACGGCGCTCCAGCCATTGCGGCCACAACTCCCACTGCGCCAGCACCAGCGCCGCAGCCAACGGATGGATGCGCGCGTTCATGGCTAGATCGCCTTGCCCGGTCGCGCCTTCACGCACCTGCCGCAACGGGTGCTGGCACAGGCCCACGGCACGCCGCCACAAAGCCGCATCCCGGAAGGCCACCAAACCACCCTCGCCCGCCGAAAGCAACTTGCCCCAACCGAAACTGAAAACGGCTGCGTCGCCGAAGGACCCCACCGGCCGGCCGCCGTAGCGTGCGCCCAGCGCCTGCGCGCAATCTTCAATGACCGAAAGGTTGTGGCGTTGCGCCAGCTCCGTCACAGCATCGAGGTAGGCCGGGCAGCCGCCGTAGTGTGTCACCACCACCGCGCGCGTGCGCGGACTGATTCGCGAGGCCAGCGATTCAGGATCGAGCGTGGGCGTGGCCGCAGCGATGTCGGCGAAGACCGGGAGCGCGCCGCAGCGAACGACCGCGCCTGCGGCGGCACCCCAATCGTAGGCGGACATCACTACTTCGTCGCCCGGAGCCACTCCCACCGTCCGCAGAGCTACTTCCAGGCCCACGGTGGCGCTGGAGACCGCCAGGGGATGCCCGCCGCCCAGATGATCGCGAAAAAGTCTCTCCAGCTTCCAAATGGGCTCCGCACCTGCGGGCGTCAGCTCCCAGTGCTCCAGCACATCGCGCACGGCGCCTATCAACAAGCTGCGCGCGGCGCGCGGTCTCGATCGCGCTTTGGACTGAACCACCATGAGCCACCTCATACCCGGGCGGTAGACTGAAGCTCGCGGATCCTTCGCTCCAGAGCCTCGCGGTCGACCTCGCCGCTGCTCCCGTCCACAATCCCCTCCAAATAGGCCGGTAGTTTGTAATCGCGCCGGCCGCACCAAGGAAAGAAGCTCTTGTTGGTGGTCAGCTTGATCGCCCACAGATCGGCGTATTCGGCCGAGGCGCGGCCCGTGTCACCGCAGAAGTCTTGCGCGGCTTCGAGCGTTGCGGCCGCGTCCAAGTTGCCGTGCAGCAGACAGGTGTTCGTGAGCGCAGTGGCGATATGCCGCGGCGAGGCGCCCTTGGCGTAGAAGATCGCGGCCGCCTCTCGCAGCTGATGAGTCGCGGGAGCTATCTCTACGCCCGCTACCCGCCGTACCAGGCTGCCGACGATGCCCGGGTAATCCTCTTCGAGCGGCATCAGAACCGGCACAACCACGAATCGTCCGCGCAGTGCGTCGCTCATGCGCCAAGGGCAGTTGCTCGCTCCCAGGAAAACCGTGCGTCCGCGACGTCGCTCATCGCCCAGATACGACAGCAGCGCGCCAATAACCGCGCGGCTGGCCCCCGCATCCAGATCGTGCTCGGGTCGGTCGGTGGTGAGAATTTCGGTCACCTCGTCGGCGAATGCAACATTCGGGGCCCACTCGTTGAGGATCCGGAAAAGCAAATCGGCTCGGCGTTCAGTCTCGCCTACGATGCCGGCTTTCGGGGAGCTGATGCGGTAACAATTCACGCCTGCCTCGACCGCCACCCGTCGCGCCAGTTCGGTCTTTCCGGTACCCGGCGCGCCAGCAAGTAAGATGTTGTGCGGAGTTCGCGGATCGCCTTGCCGCAGCCCTTGAGACACCCGCTCAAGCAGGCCCCAAGCATGGTTCACTGTAAGCCCGTATAGCTCGGGCGCCTGCTCTTCCATGGGCGTCAGCATCCCCTCGGATACCGCCGCCACGTCTTCGGCGCGCCGCGCAATCAAGTCGGCAGGCCTGACGGGCTGTGCACTGAAGTGGGAGCGCCGCAGCAGCGTTTCCAGCCCCCAGTTGGGCGTGTTGGCTGATAGGTAAGCGGCCTGGCCGGGCTCCAGCCCGCTGTCCAGCCTCGCCTGCGAGTAGATCGCCAGCGCGGCCCGCAAGAACTCCAGCTTGGGTTCGCGCCCTGGATGTGGTAGCCGCACCAGTTGAAGCACCGCGCGCGTATGGGCATCGAGTGCAGCCTCGTCCGGAACGTGCAGCAAGAAGGCGTGGCCGCGCTGCCGCAGC
>JBMFPL010000259.1:0-5451 GCA_049969115.1 Bryobacteraceae bacterium
CTCCAAATAGGCCGCCAAGCGCACCTCGCGGGCTTGGCCCGGAATGGGCGGATCGCACAAAGCAATTGTATCACAAAATGTTTCATTTATGACCCAGTAGTAGTAGGGCGGGTGGGCCAAAACCCGTACGTATCTCCCTTCCAATCCCGGTGCGGCCCGAACGGTTGGCCAGTATCCGGGGAAAAATGCGCGAAATCGCTGCTGGAGGCGGGAGTGGCCGGGCTTGACAATCCAGCGGCCGGGGCAGGGGATTGAGAGAGCCCGTGCACCGCCTGGGCCTCAGGGATGAGTGAACTCGTGGGCTCTAGGGATCAGATCGCGGTAAATCTGCGGAGGCAGATCGGTGCGCCAGTGGCCGGAAAACTGGGCCCATGCGGTCAGGCCAACAAACACGAGCGCGATGCCCGCGGCCATCACCCAGGCGGGCACGCGAACGCGCCGCGGTGCGCTGAGCTCGAGGGCGCCAGCCACCGGGCAGACGGCCACGCACTCCAGGCATCCGGTGCACTCGGCCGAGCGTATCTCGACCAGGCGGTCCACCGGAAGGCACGCGGGGCAGACCCTGGCACATTTGGCGCAGTCAATGCAGGCCGCAGGATCGCGCCGGATGCGCAGCGGGCTGAGCAGGGCGGCCAGTCCTACCAGAGCGCCGTAAGGACAGAGGTACCGGCACCAGAAGTTCTGCACGAGCAGGCTGAGCGCCAGGAGCACGGTCAGCACGATGGCCGCCGTCGCGCTGAGGTGGCGAAAGAAGTTCAGCATCTTCACGTCCGCGATCAGCCCGTAGGGGCTGCGCATGAAGGCCTCGATGGCGGCCGCACTCATGCCGGCGATGGCCCACAGGAAGAATCCGAGCAGCAGGTATTTCAAACTGCGCAGCGGGATGTCCAGGGCGCGAGGAAGAGCGAAGTTCCGGCCGAACAGGCGCCGGCCCAACCGCCACAGGTGCTCGGAAAGCGTCCCGATCGGGCACAGCCAGCTACAGAAGCTTTTGCGGAACAGCCAGGAGACGATCAGGAAAGCGGCCAGCAGGACGGCCGCGGCCGGGTGCACGGCGGGAACGCGCCCAGTCACGATCCAGGCCTTCAAGTTCATTAGCCCGGCGATCGGCAGCCATCCTTCAACACCCGCCGGGCGCGGAACGAACGGCGTCGCGCCGCCCGTTTCCCAATAGCGGACGAAGAGGTAAAACTCGGCGCCGATCCAGAGGTTCAGCAACAGGAAAGTCCACTGAAAGGTACGGCGCAGCCACTGCGAGCGCTCGTCATGCCGCCGGATGCGCGACCTGCCGCGCTGCTTGCCGGCCGTGACCGGTTCGGGCTGGCGTTCGGATACCGCAGCCATCAGCTTCAGGCTAAGGGATGCAGGCCGGGCCTTCCGTGACCGCGGTCACGGCCGGACCGGCCAGGTCACGGCGTGGGATCGGTCCGCTCCCCCTGCCCACTGAGATGCCGGTAGTAGCCGAGGTCCGCGCCGGTCATGGCCTTGGTTGCGTACATAATCTGGCCGGCGTGCAGCGCGAAGTGCTCGACGGCGTGGTAGACGGCTTCCAGCACCTTCACCCGGTAGCCTTGCAGCACGACGCTTTCCAGCAGGCGCGCGGGCGTCAGCTCTCGCACGATGGCGGTGGCCTCGCGCACAACCGCCTCCAGCCGATCGGCCAGCTCTCGACGGGAGATCCCGCCGCGCGCGGCGAATTCCGCATCCCGGGCGCGCACGTCGGGCAGACGGCCTGCGCCGTGGCCGATCCACTGGCGCAAGTTGCCGCACAAGTGCAGCACCAGGTTGCCTACGGCGTTTTCGTTCTCGCAGCCGCGCCGCCAGACCTGTTCGTTGCTGAGACGGTCCAGACAATCGCGGATGCGCCCGGCGTACTGCTCGAGCTTGCGGATGGAGAAATCCAGGAATACCGCTGCCAGCGCCTCGTCCATGCCGCCAGCATAGCGCGCCCGTAGTAAACTGGCGCCATGCGTGCCCCGTTCGTGCGAGTCGCCATCCTCGCGCTGGCCGGATTCGCGGCCGCGCCCGCGCAGCGCAAGACCGGCAACCCGCTCGATCAGCTCCCGCCCCATATCGAGATCCTGACTTACTTCGGCGAGCGGGCCGACATTTCGCCCGATAACCAGCGGGTGGCCTTCATGGCCAAAAGCTTCGGCGACGCCTTCGTCATTGACCTTCAGACGCGCATCATCCGCTGCCTGACTTGCAACGTGCCTGGGGCGGCGTTCCTGCGCGTCATGCACCTGGTGACGGGCGATTACCTGCTGATCGGCCCTGAGCGGTTCCAGGACATTCGCACCAGTCGCTCGCGCGACAACGAGCTGTGGTTTTTGAGCCGCCGGGCGGGATCGAGACCTGTGCGGTTGAACCAGAAATTGAGCGAGGGCGCCGCGGTCTCCAAGCGCAGCCTCAAGATCGGATTCGCCGAGACCAGCGCGCAATTCCCCGACATGCCGCCCGGCGCCTCGCGGCTGGTGGTGGCCGAGCTGGATCTGGGCCCGGGCGGCCCGCGGCTGGTGAATCGCCGCGTGGTCTTCGAAAGCAAGGATCGCAGTTGCGTCATCGAAGCCCAGGATTTCTACGATGACGACCGCAAAATGACGTTCACCTGTTACGAACCCAATGACTGCGCCTCCGTGATGGGCATTGATCTGGAGACCGGGAAAGTGCAGAATTTTTCTCTCGCGCCGGGCACTTACAACGAGGCCGAGGGGATTTTCCCCGACGGGCTTCATGCGTTGGTGGAAGCCGACCGGCAGGCCCACCAGCAGGGGCGCAAAGGAGGTTTCCGCGAGATAGATTTGTGGAAACTGCGGCTGGACGGCACGGGCAAAGATTTCGTGCGGCTGACTTACTTCAACGACTTCGAGGGTTACAAGGCGTCCAACGGCGTAGTTTCCACCGACGGCCGCTTCATGGCCTTTCAACTGGCGCGGACCGCGGACGAGGCCGGCGTGGGCTACGGCATCCTGCTTTATTGGTTCCGCAAGTAACTCAATCGCCCGGCGCCGGAGCGGGCAACCGCACGACCTTCCGAGCCGCCAGCCAGGCCTTGGCGTCCTCCACCAGCGAGTAGGCCACGGGCACCACCAGCAGAGTCAGCAGCAGGCAGAGGGTCTGGCCGCCGATGATGGTCACGGCGATGGCCGAACGCTGCGCGGCGCCGGCGCCGATGCCCAGGGCAGTGGGAATGAGCCCGGCGACGATGGAAAAGGTCGTCATCAGGATCGGGCGCAGCCGGACGCGATTGGCTTCCAGGATGGCCTCGCGTAGCGGCATCCCCGAGCCATACAGCCGGTTCATGTAGTCAATCTGGAGGATGCCGTTCTTCTTGACGATGCCCAGCAGCAGGAGCACGCCCACCGCGCTGAACAAATTGAGCGAGCGCCCGGTGGCCAGCAGCGAAATTAGCGCGAAGGGGACGGAAAGCGGCAGCGCGAGCAGGATGATGAACGGGTGCACGACGCTTTCGAACTGCGCCGCCAGCACCATGTACATGAAGATCGAGGCCAGCGCGATGGCGAGGATCATGTTGGTGGTGGTTTCCTCGAGGATCTTCACTTGCCCCGAGAAAACCAGCCCGTAGCCGGTGGGCAGGCCCACGCGATCCACGGTGGCGATGGTGTCGGCTGCTGCGCGGTCGAGGTTGTAACCCGGCGCCACGTTCCCGTACAGACTCACGGCGAACTGGCGGTTGTAACGGTCGATGCGGCTGGGACCCAAGCCGCGTTCGAGCCGGGCGACGGAATCCAGGCGGATCAGGCCGAGCTTGGCCGAGGGCACCAGGATGCGGCTCAACACCGCCGGATCGTCCCGCTGGCCGGGCATCAGGCGCATGGTGACCGGGTACTGCTCGGAGCCTTCCTTGTATGTGGAGATCTCGTCGTCACCGGACATGAGCAGGCGCACCGCGCGGGCGATGTCCGAGATGCGCACGCCCAGATCGGAGGCGCGCGTGCGATCGATGGCCACCTGGATTTCGGGGTTGTTCAGATTCAGGTTGACTTTCACGTCCACCACCGAGGGCACCTTCAGCATCTCTTGGTTGACCTGTTTGGCCAGGTTGAACAGGTTGCCCATGTCCGGTCCCAGCAGCATGGCGCGGATGGGGGCAAATGTCTCGCGCCCTCCCAGCGCGTTGGGGAAACTTATGCGCGGCCGCGTGTAAGCGAATTCGCGGATCGCGTCGCGCACCCGCTGCCCCATAGTGGTGATATCCTCGCGCTCGCTGGTGGGCTTCAGCAGGACGCCGATCTGGGCCATGGTTACCCGGTCGATGAAGCCCATGCTGGCGGGAATCACGGTCGTGACGCCCGGGATGCGGGCGATGCGGCGCGCCATTTCACGCGCCACCCGCTCGGTTTCCTCAATGGAGGAGCCCTCCGGCAGCTCGATGGAAACGTAAAGTTCGTTCTGGTCCTCCTGCGGCATCCAATCGCGGCCGATCATGCGGTTGAGAAGGAAGGTGGAGGCGAAGGTCAGCACCGCTAGGGTCACGATCACCCAGCGGTGATCCAGCGACCAGCCCAGGATGCGTACGTAGTTGCGGTCGAAGAAGCCTCCTTTGTGGACGCCGTGGACCGGCGGGGAACCTGCCTGGACGCGCTTGAGCACACGCGCGCTGAGCGTGGGGGTGAGCGTGAAGGCCACCAGCATGGAGATCATGATGGCCGCTGACATGGTCCAGCCGAACTCGTTCAGGTAGCGGCGCGCGTAGCCCGTCATGAAGGCGATGGGCACGAAGATGATGACCAGCGAGAGAGTGGTGGCCATCACCGCCAGGGAGATTTCCTTGGTGGCTACGATGGCCGCCTGGCGGGCAGGCAGGCCCTTCTCCTGGATGTGGCGGTAAATGTTCTCTAATACGATGATGGCGTCGTCAATGACGATGCCCACCGCCAGGGTCAGGCCCAGCAGGGTCATCGAGTTGAGGGTGAAGTTGGCCGCCCTGAGAACGGTGAAGGTGGCGATGATCGAGGTGGGAATGGCGATGGAAGCGATGATCACCGTGCGCCAGTCGCGGATGAACAGGAACACGATCAGCGAGGCGAACAACGCCCCCATCAGCAGGTGCTCTTCGAGCGCCTCGACCGATTTGCGGATGTACGTGGCCTGTTCCCGCACCACAGTCAACTGCACGCCCGCGGGCAACTCCCGCTGGACCGTCTTGAGCCGCTCGAGCACCGCGTCCACCACGCGTACGGTGTTGGTGCCGGTCTGCCGGCGCACTTGCATGATGACGGCGGGAGTGTCGTTCACGTAGGCGAAGCTGCGCTTCTCACTCATGCCGTCCTCGGCATAGCCGAGATCGCGGATGCGCACGGGGGCGCCGCCGACGTTCTTCACGATGATGTCGTTGAACTCTCTGACCTGCTCCACCCGGCCCAGTGTGCGCACGCCGACCTCGGTGGGCCCGCGCACGATGCGCCCGCCCGGCGCCTCCACGTTTTC
>JBMFPL010000260.1:0-5447 GCA_049969115.1 Bryobacteraceae bacterium
CAGGCGCCCGCCGCGGTGCTGGACGATTTTCTCTCTTTCCTCGCCGAGCGCGACGCGGACTACCTTCGCCGCATGCGCGCAGCGGTGCACGAAACGACGGACCGGTGGGTCCCCGTCACCGGCACGCAGGCCGGCTTCGGCGGCAACCTGCTCCATTTCGAGTCGCACGCGGGCATGGATTACTACGACAATCACTTCTACGTGGATCATTACAACTTCCCCAACGTGCGCTGGGATGCGTACGACTGGCGCATCCGCGATAGTTCGGCGGTGGGCACGGGCCTTGCGGCCTTCTTGAATATGGCCGCCTCGCGCGCGGCTGGCAAGCCCTACACGGTGAGCGAGTTCAACCAGCCGTGGCCCAACCGGCAGGCGGCTGAGATCGTCCCAGCGCTGGCCGTTTTCGCCAGTTTCCAGGACTGGGACGGGATCATGCACTTCGCTTACGCCCACAACCGCGCATGGGACAGCAACGTTCCCAGCGGCTTCGATCTCAACGCGGACTGGACCAAAGCCGTTTCCTTCGGGCAGGCTGCGCTGATCTTCCGCAAGGGACTGGTCCGGCGAGCGAGCGCGACGGACTTGCTGCCCGTCTCCCGCCGGCTTCAGTTGCAGGCCGCCCGGGAAGGCAAGCCCGGTACGCTGGCGGAGGCGCTGGAGACTTTCCTGGGCTACCCCGCCGGGCGTGCCTTGATCAACGCGATCGCGCTCGAACCCGGCAAGGAGGGCTCGCCGCCGGGTTTGCCCAAAGCGGCGCAGCCCGCGCGTTCGGTCACGGGCGAGCTGGTTTACGATCGCGATGCGCGGCTACTCGTCGTTCAGGCTCCCCAAGCCGCCGGCGTTTTCGGCTTTCTCGGGCGCAGCAAGGCGGCGGCCGGCGCCATCGAAGTCCAACTCGGCCCCTCAGCGCGCGGGTTCGCCGCCATCCTGGTGACCGCGCTTGATGACCGCCCGATCCAGAATTCGCGCCGTCTGCTGGTCACCGCGCCTGGCTACACGCTGGGCACGCAGCCCCGCACGGATCCGCCCCGCATGCAGCGTCTCATTGCTTACCCGGCAACCACGGGCTGGTTTACCATCGAACCTGAACCGGGCTCCACGCGGCCTTCGGGCCCCCGCAGCGCGGGCATCGAACCCATCTGGATGGAGCGCGTGGAAAGTTTTGTAACACTCAAGACCTCGGGCCGGCAGATCACCGTCTGCCCACTCGACAACGCTGGTGGCCGTCTGGAAGCTCTGCCCGCCGCTTCCGTTGAGCCAGTCGCAGGCGGCTACCGCATCCACCTTCAGGCGGAGGGGCAGCCGCCTGCGCCCTGGTACGAGATCCTGGTCCAGTGACGGCCGGCGCTCAAAATTCCAGGCGCAGCGCCAGTTGAACGTTACGGTTGCTCTTGGCCCGGTTGATCACGCCCGCGGCCGCCACGTCCACGTTGTTTTCCGGGTGGTAGAAGTTGGGCCGGTTCGGCAGGTTAAAGGCCTCGGCGCGGAACTGCAAGCTGCGCGATTCATCCAGGCGGATGCGCCGCGACAGGGATGTGTTGATGATCACCGAGCCCGGTCCGTCGAGGATGTTGCGCCCCGAGTTGCCGAACCGGTACGAGCCCGTTGGCACCACCGGGAAAGCGAACCGGTCGAACCAGCGGTCCGGCGTGGGATGGGGCACCGTGCCCTTGGCGATGCGGTCGGGACGTGTGGCCTCGCCGGCGCTGTAGTTCACGGCTGAGACCCTGGGCGTGAAAGGAGGGCCGGTGTAAAGCGTGCTGGTGCCGGCGAGCTGCCAGTCCCGCGCCAGCCAGTGCCGGGAGAACCGCGGCGTGAAGATGAAGCTGGCGGCGAAGGCGTGGCCCATGTCGAAATCCGAGCGCCCGCGCTCCAGTCTCAGGTTGCGCGAATCCTGCGCCATGGGGAAGTTGTACTGGAGCGTCCCGCCGGTGTTGGACGATTCATCCAGGGATTTCGAGTAAGTGTAGGAGGCGCGCAAAAAGAGCTGTCTGGAGAAGCGGCGCCGGACGGTCAACTGGCCCGAGTTATAAATCGAGTTCGATCCGTCGTTAATGATGTTGATCGTGCCGAAAAACGGATAGGGCCGGATGTTTCGCGTTTCGTAACTGCGGCCGGGCTGGTTGATGTCGTAGCGCCGTTGCAAGTGAGTGCCCTTGGACCCGGCATAGGCGAGCTCGACCACGAACCCGGCGATCTCCCGCTCGATGGTCAGGTTCCAGGTTTGCAGATATTGCGATTGCGGCTCGGGATTTTCCTGCCCGTAACTGCTGGTCACCCTCGAGAAGCCGCGGCGCGAGATCGGGAAGGGGTTGGAAAGGGTCAGGATCGTCGGGTCGCTGGTGACGCGGCTGAAGGTCTCAGTCACCGAGAAGGGGAAGGTGTCCGAATACTCATCCATGCGATAGAGCGAGCTGGTGCCGTAAAAGATGCCGTAGCCGCCGCGGATCACGCTCTTGTGACTGCCGAAGGGCCGCCAGGCAAAGCCGAAACGGGGCGCCAGGTTGGTCCAGTCGGTCTTGACGATGGTGGGGGGCAACCCCGCCTCGGCCGCCCTGACCACGTAGTTGAACAGCCCCGTGCTGGTCAGGCGCTGCTCGAACTCGTCGGGCGAAAGCGTGCCCATGCCCGCCACCACCACCTTGGCCAGCGGCGGCATGAACATGGCCAGCGCCCCGAATTTTTCTCGCGGCGGCTTCATGATCTCGTAACGCAACCCCAGGTTCAGGGTGAGCGTGGGGCTCACTTTGAGATCGTCCTGGAAGAACGTCGAGTAATTGGAAACCAGGTGGTAAGGACCGGAGGCGTCGAGCTGGCGGCGGGAGCTGGTGATCCAGCCCAGCAAAAAGTCGGCCATGGAATGGTTGGTGAAGCGGCCGTCGAAACTGACGCGGCCCCGGGTGTCGCCGTAACTGCGGGAGAAATACTGGTAGCGGAGAAAATCGCCGCCGAATTTCATCGAGTGGCGGCCGCGGATCCAGGTCAGCGTGGCGGCATACTGGTAGTTGTTATACGCCCAGATCTTGGGAATATCGTAAGCGGGGCCGAGAATCATGTAGCTGGTGACCTGGACATAGGGCGGGCCTGCGGCGATGGGATTGCGGGTGCCGCCGTAGAAGCCGGTCTCCGCGGCCCAGTCGTTGTCCGCGCTGTAGGGCCAGACCTGGTAGTTAGTGCGGCGGGAGAAGCTGGTGCTGGCCTCCAGATAGGCCGCGGGGGTCAGTGAGCGCAGGTAGCGGATGTAGGACAGCAACTGCAAGGTGTCGTTGGTGGATCCGAACAGTGGGATGGGCGAGCGGGTGGCCATCACCGGATCCCAGTTGTGGGCAGGCCGCCAGAAAGTAGCCAGCGTCAGGCGATCGCGCGCGGAAAGGTTGTGATCCGCTTTGATGCCGAAGTTGTTGAAGCTGTCCGTGGCGTTGCCCTGGGAGACGTAGTTGTAAACGGTCGAGCGGAAGTTCGGCGCGGGCCAGTATCGGGCCAGCTTCAGGGCCACGGGATCCATGCGGCTGGCCGGAATCTGGTTACCCGGGAAAGGCGCGCCGGCCAGGGCATCGCGGAGGGTAACTGGCTTGCCGTAAGCGTCGGTGGCCCGGGAGAAATCGCCGCGCAGCAGTTCGGGCTCGGGCACCAGAGCGCGCACGCTCTCGCCGTTGGTCGTGCGCAGCGATTCCCAGGTGAACAGGAAGAATGTCCGGTTGCGGCCGTCATAGAAGCGGGGAAGATAGACCGGCCCCGACAACGTGGCCCCGAACTGGTGCCGGCGCAGCTTGTCTTTCTGCACCGAGAAGTAAGCTTTGGCGTCGAGCGCATCGTTGCGGAGAAATTCGTAGAGCGAGCCGCGCAGGCGATTGGTCCCGCTTCGCGTGACCACGGTGAGCATTCCGCCGGCATAGCGGCCATATTCAGCCGAAAAACCGGATGTCAGCATCTTGAATTCGAGCACGCCTTCCAGCGGCGGCTGGAGCATGGCGCCGGTGTTGCGGCGCTGTGTGTTGTTCATGCCGTCCAGCAGGAAGCCGGTGTTGTCAGCGCGCGCGCCGTTGACCGCGTAGGATCCGTCCGCCCCGTCGGCCTTAGGAATCACGCCGCCAGTCAGCAGAGCCAGATCCGAGAAATCGCGACCGTTGAGCGGGAGTTCCTTAATTTCCTCCTGGCTGGTCACCTCGCCGCGCGTACCGGTTTCGGTGTTGAGCAGCACGGGGGTTTCGCTGACGGTCACGGTTTCCGCTGCGGTTCCCACCTCCAGCGGGATGTCAATGCGCAGGATCTGGCCCACGACCAGCGTGAACTCGTCGCGCCGCCAGGTGCGGAAGCCGGCCAGTGAGGCTTCCAGCGCGTAGCGGCCGGGATCCAGGTAGGGAATCGTGTACTCGCCGATCTCGTTGGAAACTGCTTGTTGAGCGACGTTGGTGTCGAGATGGGTGACCTTGACTGTGACGCCGGGCACAACCGCGCCGGTCGGGTCGGTGATCCGCCCCACGACGGTGGCGGTAGGCGTTTGTGCGTGCGCGAGCAGCCCGAAGCCCAGCGCGACCATCAGGATCGCACCCCGGTTCATCGAGACCTCCTGAACGGGCGGACGCCCGAAGCAGCTTCAACGCGTTCCAGCGTAGCACTTCGCAAACGACGCGTCAACGCCCGGCGGTCGCGGTCACGAGGTTTCTAGATGCGCTCCAGCAACCCGGCCAAAAGCGCCACGCGCTCGGGAATGCGATCCACCACCACGGATTCGTTCTCGGCGTGAGCTCCTTCGCCCACCGCGCCCAGCCCGTCCAAAGTGGGCACGCCCAGGGCGGCGGTGAAGTTGCCGTCAGAGCCCCCGCCGCTGGCCGACTCTTCCAGTGGGATGCCCATTTCCGCCGCGATCTGCCGGGCGAGGCGGAACAGCTTCACGGTTCCGGGCGAGCGCTCCATGGGCGGGCGGTTCAGACCTCCGGTCACCTCGATGCGGCAACGGGAGTCGTGCGGCTTCAGCGAGCGCATGCGTTCGTCCAGCTCCCGCGCGTCGCGCATGCGGGGAACGCGCACGTCCACCTCGGCCGTCGCAAGGTCGGGGATGACGTTGCTGCGATGGCCGCCGCGCACTACGTTCGGGCTGACCGTGATCCCCCGGCTCAACCGGGTGAAGCGAGCCACGCGCTGGATCTGGCGCGCCAGCTCGACCACCGCGTTGGCGCCCGCGGTGAAGTCCACGCCCGCGTGCGCCGAGCGCCCGTGCACGCTCAGCGTGTAAGCGCCCACGCCCTTGCGCGCGGTCTTGAGCTTGCCTTCCAGGCCGGTGGCAGGCTCCAGCACCAGCACGGCCGCGCTCTCGCAGGCTTCTTTCTCGATCCAGGTCCGTGAGGTGACGCTGCCGACTTCCTCGTCCGAGGTCACCAGCAAGACGACGCTGCGGCGAACCGGGCGCTCGAGTTCGCGCACCAGCCGCAGCGCCTCAATGGCGA
>JBMFPL010000261.1:0-5412 GCA_049969115.1 Bryobacteraceae bacterium
CCCAGGTGCGCCGCAAGCAGATCGAGCTGGGCAAGCAGTTCGTGGATCTGGCGCATGACACCGGGGCCTGGGGCGTCAAGGTGCGTCCCAACGCGCTCCCCAGGGAAGTGCCGCGCGAGACCACCATCCGCAATATCGCCGAGTCGCTGCGCGAGCTGGGAGAGTACGCGCAGGGCCGCGGGGTCGAGATCTGGCTCGAGGTGCACGGGCGCTACACCTCCGACCCGGCGGTCATCGAACAGATCATGAAAGCCACGCGCCATCAGGCCGTGGGTGTGTGCTGGAACTCCAACCCCAGCGACATCGTCAACGGTTCGATCCGCGAGAGTTTCCATCGCCTGCGCCCGTGGCTGATGAGCGTGCACATCAACGAGCTGGCCTCGCCGCACTACCCGTGGCACGAGCTGTTCCGCCTGCTGCGCGAGACCGGCTACGACCGCTACACGCTGTGCGAGGCCCAGGAGAGCAAGGAACCGGAGCGCTTCCTGCGATGGTATCGCGCGCTATGGCTGGAAATGATCCGTCCATGCTGAGAGCCGGCCTGCTGCTGGCGGCGGCCCTCGCCCTTCCCGCCGCCGTCCCCACGCCCGAGAGCCACTTCGGGCACCCCATGGGCGCCGACCGCAAGGTGCTCGACTGGGACCGCGTGGTGTCGTACTTTCAGGCGCTCGAGCGCAACTCGGACCGCTTGCGCTTGCAATGGCTGGGCAACAGCACCGAGGGCCGGCCGCTCATCGCGGCCCTCATCGCTTCTCCCGCTACCCTGGCCGGCCTCGAGCGGTACCGTTGGATCCAGCAGAAACTCGCCGATCCGCGCCGCACCAGCCGCCAGGAAGCCGAACGACTGATCGCCCAGGGCAAGGCGGTGGTGATGATCACCTGCTCGATTCACGCCACCGAGATCGCTTCCACCCACAGCGCCGTCGAGTTCGCCTACAAGTTGCTCACCGAAGACCGGCCCAGACTGCGCGCCATCCTCGACAACGTCATCTTCCTGCTCGTACCATCTCTCAATCCCGACGGACTCGATCTGGTCACCCGCTGGTACCGGAAGACCCTGGGCACGCCATACGAGGGCACGTCGCCGCCGGAGCTCTATCACAAATACGTCGGGCACGACAACAACCGCGACTGGTACTTCTTCACCCAGACCGAAACCCGGCTCACCGTGGACAAGCTGCACAACCTCTGGCACCCGCATATCGTCTACGACGTTCACCAGATGGGGCCCGCCGGACCGCGGATGTTCGTCCCGCCGTGGATGGATCCCATTGATCCCAACATTGACCCGCTCATCGTGCAGCAGTGCAACGCGTTCGGGATGGGCATGGCGCTGGATCTGACCGCGGCAGGCAAGACGGGCGTGATCGTCAACGCCTTGTACGATTTCTGGTCGCCCAGCCGTCACTACCAGGCTTATCACGGTGGCCTGCGCATCCTCTCGGAGTCGGCCAGCGTGCGCATCGCTTCCCCGCTGGAAGCGGCCCCGGCCGAACGCGTTTCGCCAGGAGAGGAAGGCGGGCCTGCGTCTGCGTCCCTGATGAGCTGGAACTACGTGGAGCCGTGGATGGGCGGGGCGTGGCGGCTGCGCGACATCGTGGACTACCAGTTGGTCGCTTTCGAATCGCTACTTTACCAGGCGGCGTTGCGGCGTGAGGATCTGCTGCGCAATTTCTACCGGATCGGCGAGCGGGCCTGTGCGCGGCGCTCGCCGTGGGGATTCCTGATACCGGCAGTGCAGCGCGATCCCGGCGCCGCAGGGAAGCTGCTGGAGACGCTGGACTTCGGCCTGGTCGAGATCGAGCGGGCTGAGCGCGAAATCGTAGCGGCAGGTAGGCGCTATCCCGCGGGCAGCTATCTGGTGCGGATGGCGCAGCCTTACAGTGGCTTCGCCAAGACCCTGCTGGAGCGCCAGCACTACCCGGACCTGCGCCAGTACCCCGGAGGCCCGCCCAAACGGCCTTACGATGTGACGGCCCACACGCTGCCGCTGCTGCTGGGCGTGGAGGCCATCGAGCTGTCGGAGGCGGTCAACGTGCCGCTCGCGCGCGCCCACGAGTTCCGCTTTTCGCTTCCCGCGGCGCTTCCGGCCGGCGAGCTGCCCGCATCCGACAGCGAGACCTGGCGTACGGTGAACCGGATTTGGGCCGCGGGCCGCAGCGTCTGGCGGCATCCCACGAGCGGCAATTTCCGCACCGCACCCGTCGCCGGCTGGGTCGAGATTGCGCCGCCTCGCATCGGGCTGTACAAAAGCTGGGTGCCCGCGATGGACGAAGGCTGGACAAGATGGGTGCTCGAGCAGTTCGAATTCCGCTACGCCAGCTTGCGCAACGCCGACCTCGCCGCCAGCGCGCTTCGTCGCAGCTTCGACGTGATCGTTTTCCCCGATCAGGCTCCGGGGACCATTCACAACGGCCACAAACCAGGGACGATGCCGGAGGAATTCACCGGTGGCGTGGGCGACAAAGGAATGGAGGCGCTGCGAAAGTTCGTTCTACAGGGTGGAACGCTCATCTTCCTCAATCGTGCCTCGGACTACGCCGTCGAGCGGCTCGGTCTGCCCGTCAAGCCAGTCCTGCGCGGCGTATCCAACCGCGAGTTCTACTGTCCCGGATCGCTGCTCAACGCCGCAGTTGACGTGACGCACCCGCTGGCCTACGGGCTGCCGGCGCAGATCGCCATCTGGATGGAGCAGAGCCCGGCGTGGGAACTGACGCCGGGATCGCCCGCTCGCGTGGTTGCCCGCTACCCGTCTTCGAGCCTGCTCGCTTCGGGTTGGCTGTTGGGGGAGAAGTTCCTGGCGGGCAAGGCGGCGGTGGTGGATTGCCCGGTGGGCGAGGGGCGGGTGATCCTTTTCGGGATGCGCCCGCAATACCGGGGCCAGAGCTGGCAGAGTTTCAAGCTGCTGTTCAACGCTTTCGCCCTGGGGGCTGTGCGGCGTTGAGACCCGGCGGTGATGCGGGCCGCGGGCGCCCGCTCGCGGCGAGCGCCCGGGGGTTGTCTTGGGTTCACTGCCTGCGGCCGGCCCGGCGGCCCTGGTTGGGCGGCGTGTGGCTGGGGCCGGAGCCGTCCTGCGGGCCAGTGCGGTGGCCCTTCTTCATGCCCGGGCCAGTGCCGTCGCGCTTGGGGACGCCGCCGGTAGGGCAGTTGGGGCCCGGGGTAACCGGGGCCTGCTGGGCGAAAACCGGGCCGGAGGCCATCGCCAGCATCGCGGCCGTTGTCAGGGTCAGGATCATGCGTTTCATGGTTTGTTTCAACCTCCGCCCTTAGAGACAGCAATCTCACGACCACAATGCAATGCTCTGAAAACAAAAAGGGTCCTTGGTGGGGCGCAACTTGACCGCGCAGGGGTTGCGCGCAAGACGCCACACCACCTGGCAGGGTTTGCGCGCTCAGACCACGGGTTGGCCGCAGTGAGCGCAGCGGCGCGCCGCAACGGGGATGGGACTCAGGCACTCGGGGCAAGGCTTGGTGGTCGGCAGCGCGGGAGCTTCGCTCTTGGTTCGGGCGGCGGCGGCATTCATAGGTGTCACCACGAAGACGTACACGGCTGCGCCCACTAGCACAAAGGAAATGAGCGCATTCAGAAAGTCGCCATAAAGGAACTGGCTGTTGTTGATGGTAAACTTGAGCCCGGAGAAATCAGGCTGGCCGCCGAAGGCGGCGATCAACGGCGTCAGCAGATCCTTCACGAAGGCGTTCACCACGCCGCCGAAGGCCCCGCCCATGACCACCGCGACGGCCAGATCCACCACGTTACCACGGAACAGGAAATCCCGGAATCCTTTCAGCACATCGCCCTCCTTGAATCACAACCAGGCTGCCTAAGTTTACCGCAGAGGCCCCGGCTGTGTTCGCCCGGCGAAGAGGCGACGGGGGAATTGCGGGATTGGGTGTTCAAGGTTGTCCGGCCACGCCCTTCAAGGCACGCGGACCACGACGGTGGAACCAGCTTGAATCTGCACCTTCTCTTCGTGGACCGGCCCGCTGAGCGGGGCGACCTTGATCGTGTACTCGCCCGGCTTGAGTAGCAGCCGCTGAAAAGCATTGCTGAATTCGTCGGCGTGGCCCATGAACTTGCCGTTGGCGTAGACCGCGGCGAACTTGTCCGCGCAGATGACGCGCAAGCGCCCGAAAGGCGGGTCAGGTGAAGGCAGGGGCTTCAACGTTTGCCTCACCCTGACCGTCTGGCCGGCAGGCACCGTAACCTTGATCGTCGCCTCTTCGTATCGCGGCTCGACCAGCTTGATTTCGTGGTCGCCCGGTTCGACGGCGTATTTACGCGCCTTGGCGAAATTGGCCGCCGGGCCGACGTACTTGCCGTCGATGAAAACGCCGGCGCGACCGGGGGTGACGTGCGTCTTGATATAACCCTGCTGCGCCTGGAGCGGGCAAAGCACGATGAGGACGGGCAGCAGAGCGTGACCTCGTTTCAAGAGGAAGTGTTGCGCGTTGATCATGAAGAAGAACCTCCTTTGCTTACGGACTACCGTTTTACAGCCTCCGCGTGCGGGGCGCAGAGCCGCGGGTTAGAAGCATGTTTGCGCGCCCGTCAGGCGCGCTGGGACTTTTCGAACAGGCTGCGATACAGGATCGCTGCGATCAGGGATCCTGCGATGGGCGCTACCCAGAACAGCCAGAGTTGTTCGAGCGCCCAACCACCAACGAACAAAGCGGGTCCCGTGCTGCGGGCAGGGTTGACCGAGACGTTTGTGACCGGGATCCCGATCAAGTGAATCAGGGTGAGCGACAGGCCGATCGGTATGGGAGCGAAGCCCTGGGGCGCACGCCGGTCGGTGGCCCCCAGGATGACGATCAGGAACATGAGGGTGAGTACGATTTCTGCCACGAGGCAGGCGGTCAGCGAGTAGCCGCCCGGAGAATGCGCACCATAGCCGTTAGCAGCGAAACCGGCGGTGACGTCGAAGCCCGGTTTGCCCGCGGCGATGACATAGAGCACGGCCGCCGCCGCGACAGCCCCCACGAGCTGCGCCACAAGGTAGGCGGGCAGTTCCCGCGCGGCGAATCGCTTTCCGACAGCCAGGCCGATGGAGACGGCCGGGTTGAGGTGGCATCCGGAGATGTGGCCGATGGCGTAGGCCATGGTTAGGAGTGTGAGACCGAACGCAAGCGCCACGCCTGCGAAGCCGATGCCGAGGTTCGGAAATGCGGCCGCCAGCACGGCGCTACCGCAGCCGCCGAAGACGAGCCAGAACGTACCGAGAAACTCCGCCACGGAACGTCGGATCAAGGACATCGGGGCACCTTCCTTCGGGACCACGCCTGGCGCACAACTGCTGTCGCCAGAGGCATCCCGCCGCTAGTGTACCCCAGCGTCAGGCGGCCTGAGGGCGGTGCAGGCCCGGCCTCACGCCGGTACGATGCGCTCACGCTTTGCATCCCAGCGCATAT
>JBMFPL010000262.1:0-5408 GCA_049969115.1 Bryobacteraceae bacterium
CGATGGCCAGTGGATTTACGCGGGCACGATGAGCGCCATCGTACGCATTCCGGCGGCTGGCGGTCCCGCCCCGCAACTGGCGCCGGTGCGGGGCATCTCGCTGGACGTCTCCCGCGACGGCAAGTACGTTTATTTCGTGCGCGAGGCCACCGACACCGCGTTGTGGCGGGCCGAAACCGCCGGCGGTCGCGTCGAGAAAGTGCTCGAAGGGCTGCTGCCTTACTGCTCGAGCTGCTGGGTCCTCACTGACCGGGGCGTGTACTACCTGGGTGGGCGGGAAGGATCCAGCGGCCGGCAGACCCTGTTCTTCCACGATTTCGCTACCGGCCGGACAAAATCGTTGCTCGACTATCCCGAGCCGCTTTCGCCCATCGGCAGCGGCCCCTTTTCTCTCTCTCCCGACGGGCGCTACCTGCTCTGCGTGCGACTGGATCCTTCCAACGCCGACGTGTACCGCGTGGATGGCTTCCGCTGAATGGCCGGCATCAGGGCGAGGCGGCCGGTGGTGGGACCGCCCGCCCTGGCGTTTTTGAACGAGGGTCAGTACAGGAACCGGAAGCCGAATTCGATCCGCACGGGTAGTTGGCCTGCGTCGAGGCCTGAACGACGCCGAACACGGGGCTGGTCGGGTTCAGGTTCGGCTGCGGGAACAGCGGGTGGTTGAAGGCGTTCAACCAGTCCATGCGGAAGACGATCTGCTTGCTCTCGGTGACGCGGAACTTCTTCTGCATGGAGAGGTCAATGTTGCTCACCTGATCCGCCCGCAGGAAGCCGAACCGGAACGGGAAGTAACGAATGTTGCTGGCCAGTTGCTGGGCCGAATTGCTGACGAAGCCCACTTTTCCGTAGCCGGGGTTCTTGGGGTCGTCAATCTTGAGCGGGTTGAACCAGTGCCCGGGCGTCTGGTCTTTGCCCGAGAGCTTCAGGGCGTTGATATCGCCGATCCAGATGAGGTTGCCCCAGTTGCCCAAGGGCGCCCCGCTCTGGAAAGTATAGACGCCCGACACCTGCCAGCCACCCACCAACTGATCCAGCGCCCTGCTGGCGTTCTTCAGGACCCGTCCCTTGCGACCGAACGGAAACTCGTAAATGCCGCTGATGCTGATGCGGTGCGGCCGGTCCACGTCCGAGATGATCTCGATGGGACGGGGATCGCTCGGGTTCAGCAGTTCGGTCGCCTGCATGAACTTCGAGAAGGTGTAGCTGCCGCTCAGGGTATACCCGCTGGAGAAGCGCTTCTCGGCCGTGAGCTGGAGCGAGTGATACCAGGTGTAGCCGTCGAAACGCGAGTGGTTGACCGAATCGAAATGCGGGTAGGGACGCAGCAGCCGCTCGACCGCGATGTTGGTGCCGGTGAACGCCGAGCTGGCGCCCTGGGGAAGGTTGCCGTACATGGGGTTCTTGATGTTGCGCGAGAGGGCGTTGATAGTGTCCTGGTCACGCAGGAGGCTCCTGCTCAAGTACTGAGCCGGGGTCGCGTTCAGGTTATGGCTGTACTCGATGTGCGTGCCGCGGTTGCCCACATAAGCCATCTCGACGAGCACGCGCCGGAACTCGCGCTGGATGCTGAGCTGCCAGCGCTGCATGTACGGAACCAAGGGATACTCATCGAAGAAAGAAATTGCATTGCCCACGTAGGTCTGCTGTTTCTGGGCGGCGCCCAACGGCATGAGCACGCCGTTGGGGAAGGGGTCGGATAGCGATCCGATGAAGTTCACATTGTCAATGGTGGGAACGAAGTAAGTGTTGCGGCTGAAGCCAATCTGGATGACGTCGCCGCGGCGCTCGCCCAAAAAGCCGTAGAAGATCCCGTAGCCGCCGCGGATGACCGTGGCGGGCGTCAACTGGTAAGCGAAGCCGAACCGCGGCATCAGGTTCCTCTTGGGCGTTTCATAGAGGCCCCTGGGCTGGCCGTCCACTCCGGCGAAGGTCAAGCCGCCGCGCGTGTAGATCTGCGGCGGCAGCAGCGGGGAAAGCATGGGGTCGTAGGCGGCCTGGACTTTGGGCTCGAAGGGCTGGATGTAGCTGAAATCGAAGGTGCGCACGCTGCGGTTGAACCGCTCGGTCATGGGCAATTCGAACTCCCAGCGGAGACCGAGGTTCAGGGTCAGCTTGCTGCTAACTTTCCAGTCGTCGTGCACAAAGAAGCCCCAGCCGGTGGACTGCTCGGCGTAGCTGTCCACGCGGGCCGCATAGCTGGAACCGCTGGGCAGGCCCAACAGCAGGGCGGCCACCGACTGGCCGAGGTTGCTGGGCGCGGCCGGTGAGTTGTCCAGGGGCCCGCGCGTGTAGGTAGCATCAAAAATGAAGCGCCCAACCTGGTCGTTGCCGTACTGGACGCTCTGCTCGCGGTAAGCGCGCCACTCGAAGCCCCACTTCAGCAAGTGGGCGGCCTGCGAACGGGAAACCGTGCCGGCGATCGAAGCCACCTCGGTGGGACGGAACTCGCTGCCCACGCCGGTACCCTGATACCCGCTGGGCTCGATGCGCGGGAACTGCCGGGCGACCGGTGGGATCTGGTCGGCGAAGGACTTCGGGAATCCCAGCGTGGTGACATCGAAGCCCTTGGCCAGGGGGTTGCCCTCGGTCACACGGATGAACCGGTTGAAGCCACCGCGCAGATTGAGGACCGTGGTGGGGCTCAGCATGTAGACGTCGTCGAGCACCGCCGCGCGGGAAATGAACTGGAAGTAGTTGCCGGTCGCCAGGTTGTGGAAGTAGTCGTTGTAGAAGCTGTCGCGGTCGTAGTAACTCATGCGCAAATAGATGCGGTGCTTCTCGTTGAACACCTGGTCCAGACGACCGGTGTATGTCACGTAGTCAGCCGTCTCAGGCAGGTTGGGCTGGAGATAGTTGTTAGTCCCATCCGGATTGCCCGGCTGGAGCGGCTTGGGATAGTACTTGAGAATGTTCACCGCGACATTATTGAAGAGCGAGCGGGGGATCATATTGCCCGGGAAGGGATCTGCTTGGTAACGCCCGCCGGCGATGGCGCGCCGGGTGAACGGGTTGTAGATCTGGTACTGGGGCCCGAGCGCGAGCAGCTTGGAAAAGTCGCCGTTCTTCATCTCCTCGGTGGGCACGGTGGGTGTGCCGTTGTTGCGCGGCCGCGAGTCCTTGATCTCCTCGTAAGCCAGGAAGAAGAAAGTCTTGTTACGGCCGTCGTAAACCTTGGGGATGTAGACCGGGCCGCCGCCCGTCCCGCCCCAGCGCTTGTAGCTGAAATCGGCGCGGGGCTGGCCGGTGGCGTTGGCGAAGAAGTCGTTGGCCGCCATGTCAGGCAGCATCATGTTGTAGTAAGCGCTGCCGTGCAGTTCGTTGGTGCCGGACTTGATGCTGATGTTGGTCACGCCGCCCTCAGTGTTGCCCATGGAGGCATCGAAGGTGGCGGTTTGCACTTTGAATTCTTGGATGGCGTCCACGGGCGGCACGTAAGAGGCCGTCACCTCGCCCGCGTTCGCCACCGAGGTCGCGGGTACTCCGTCCAGCGTAATGTCGCTGCGGTTGGGCCGCGTGCCGTCCATGGCGTAACCCACGATGTGGGTGGGCTCGAACGGCCGGTCGAGCCGCGGGTCGCGGGTGAAAATCGCGCCGGTCGTCAGGCCGATCAACTCATAAGGGTTGCCATAAGAGACCGGCAGGTCGGCGACGCGGCGGGAGTCCACCACGGTGCCCATCGAAGCGGTGGTGGTGTTCAGCAACGGGGTTTCCGCCACCACCGTGATGCTCTGGCCCGCCGCGCCCAGCTCCAAGGCGATGTTCACCTCCAGACGGTCGTTGACGCGTACCTCGATGTCGTCACGGACGTACTTCTTGAACCCTGGCTGCTCGACCACGATCTGGTAGGTCCCCGGCACCAGGAACAAGGCCTGGTAGACGCCGGCGTCGTTGGTCTGGACCTCCACCTTGGTTCCCATCGCCTTGTTGATCACTTGGACAGAGGCGCCCGGGACCACGGCGCCGGAGGGATCCGTGACCTTCCCCACAATGCTGCCACGGGGATCTTGGGCCAGGACAATCATGGGCAGGACCGCCAGCAAGGCGGCGGTAGCCGCCCACCGGACTCCGTGAAGCGGATCGTGAATGTTCGACATGATCGAGACCCCTTTCCTGAGCATGAATTGTCACCCGGCCGCGCTCACCAGGCGCGACCGCTTCAAGCCCCGGCCGCCGCCGGATCAGGGCGGCGGCCCGCTCGGTCACCTCCCGGGCGGGCAGCACTCTGACAGCCTGCTGGGAGCCACAGTCGCAGGCCCGCCTGGGCCGCGCAAAGCCGAGTTTACGCGGCGCCGGGGCAGAGGCCAAGAAGCGGGCGATAAAAGAAAAATAAAAAGTCCATAAGTCGCGCCCGATCAGGCCGATGCATTGCTATCGCCCTGGGTTCAGCCAGGGGCCGGCCCAAGCGCGCATCCCACCGGGCAGCCAAAGCTCGCGCCGTGAAGAATCGGCCTGCCTTTGGCCACCGCCTGCCCAAAGCGCACCGTGCACTCCACCACTGCGGCCTGGCCAGCAGCAGGGAACCGTGGACTTGTCGCCGCGGAGCCACTGGCTGCCTGGCTCGGGATTCGGTGCCAGCCATGGATGGCGCCGCGGCCCGCCACCATGTTTATCGCCACGCGTGCCGCCGCTCACAGCCTGGCCGCATGCCGCTCCGCCGACCGGTCCAGCTCCTCGACGAGTGAGCGGATGTAATCGCCGCCAGGCACCTCGCGGGCCGCGTGCAAGTAAGGGTTCATCACGCAGGCCCGGAGCAGGACAAGCCCCTCGCGGGCGTATTCGTCGGCCGCCCCGGCGTCCAGACCGCACCGGGCAAAGAACGCCGCCAGGCTTTCGACCGGATACTGCGGCGCCTGGAACCGCGTGTGCGAGAGGAAGAAAGCCTGGCTGTAGCTGTACTCGCGCTCACCCAGCTCGGTCAAGATAGTGAAGTCCTCGTACACCATCTCCGTGAGCCGGTTCATGGGCGCCAGCGAAGCCGAGTCTTTCTTCTTCACGACGAAGCAGACGATGTTGGTGTCGGGCTGCTCAGCAGATAAGGTGACGAACCGGGCGGAGCGCTGACCGGCCGTCAAAGCATCCCAGCGGTTCAGCCATTCGTAAAGCTCGCGCGCGGCCAGCAGCGACTGCTTCACGATGAGGCCGTGACCCCGTGCGGTCAGCGGAACCGTCTTGACCGCCAGCCATAGCGCGGCGGCAGCGGCGCCGGGCTTGGATCCCTCCAGGATGAAGGGGCTGAAAGAATCAATGACCACTCGTCCTCCCGGGGCATCGAGCTGGCGGTGACGCGGAGGCGTATGCAACAGCGGGTCGTGGGTGGAAGAGGTCACGTAGGGGGCGCGCTGGAGTACGAACAACCGGACACGGTCGTTGCGGAACGCGACACAGCCGCAGGGGTAAGGCACATAGCC
>JBMFPL010000263.1:0-5399 GCA_049969115.1 Bryobacteraceae bacterium
ACCGGGCCGAAGCGCCGCGAGTGCTCCTGCTCACGGGGCAGAAAGGGGAGGGCAAAACGACGCTGTGTGCGCAGGTGGCCGAGCTGATGCGAGCGCGCGGACGCCGCGTGGCGGGGGTGCTTTCGCCGGGATTCTGGGACGACGGGGCCCGTGCCGGCTACCGGGTTCTGGACTTGCTGACGGGCCGGAGCCAATCGCTGGCGGGCCGCGCGGCCCAGCCCGGCCACGTCCGCCAGGGATCTTACTGGTTCGACCCATCGGCCTTGCAGTTCGGGAGGCGGGCGCTGGCTGAAGGGGCTGCGGCTGGTCCGGACCTGGTGATCGTGGACGAGGTGGGACCGCTGGAGTTGGGCGGCGGGGGCTGGGCCCCCGAGCTCGATTTGCTTCACGCGTACCCGCCGTGCCCGATGCTCTGGGTGGTGCGTCCGGGGCTGATCGAGGATGTCAAGCGGCGCTGGCCCCTGTTGGAGGGTGCGGCGGTGATCCGCGCGGCTGGAGCAACGCCTGGGCAACTGGTCGAGTTGTTGCTGGCCGAGCCGGTGTCGTCGTCCGGGCCGTGACGCGATAGGCGGGGGAGAAGCCCGCAGGCTGCCACTGGCAACGGGGCGGTTCCCGGGGCGCGGGCGCATTATTTGCTTTGCTCTCACGGGCTTCGGCCCGGCACGGGGTTGCGCGGGGACCCGGCAACAGGGTAAGATTGAATTTCCCCCCAACCCAGCAGCACTCACTCGAAATCCAAGCCGATTTCGGGGATTGCGGAACTTCGAAGCAAGAACGGGATCCTATGCAGAAACAGGCCAAAAAAGTACTGGCGGCGGTCGGCGATCTGTTCTTCACCATCAAGATCACCGATGCGGCCAAGAAGGCGGGATTGCCGGTCGAGTTCGTCAAGACCGACAAACAGTTGCTGGAAAAGGCCAGGGAGATGCCTTCGCTGATCCTGATGGATCTGAATTTCCAGGACATTCACCCCCTGAAGACCCTTGCCCGGCTCAAGAGCGACTCCGAGCTCAAGCAGATCACGGTCATCGGTTACGTGCTGCCCGTCCAGGGCGAGCTCAAGCAGAAGGCTCAGGAGACCGGGTGCGACATGGTGCTGGCCCGCGCTGCTTTCTCACAGAACCTTCCCCAGATCCTCAAGCGGCACGCCAGCGCCGCTTGAAAGCGGCGGCCCATGAGACCCGCGCTGCGGCTGCTCGACGAAAGGCTGGTCGAGGCCATCATTGCCGAGGCGCACGAGCTGCTCTGCCGCCTGGGAGTCGAAATTCATAATCCGCCTCTGGTCGCCTTGCTCGCCGATCACGGCGCGAAACCTGGCGCTGACGGCCGGGTCCGCTTCACCCAGGATTTGCTGGACCGCTGCCTTGGCGCCGTGCCCCGGTCCTTCGCTCTGTTCGACGTGCTGGGCAACCAGACCCACGAGTTCGCCGGCGACAACGTTTACTTCACGCCCGGCTCGGCGGCCATTCACATCCTGGATCCCGCCAGCGGCCGCATGCGCAAGCCGGTCACGGCCGACTATGTGCGTTACGTGAAGCTCGTTAGCCGGCTCGAACACCTGGCCTCGCAGAGCACCGCCCTGATCGCGGCCGACGTGCCGGAGAAAATCTCCGACAGCTACCGTCTCTACCTGAGCCTCCTCTACGGGGAGAAACCCGTCGTCACGGGGGCTTTCACCATCGAGAGCTTCCGGGTCATGCGGGACATGCAGGTGGCCGTGCGCGGCGACGAGCGCAGCCTGCGCGAGAAGCCGCTAACGGTGTTTTCTTGCTGCCCGACCGCTCCCCTGAAGTGGAGCGATGTCACCAGCCAGAACCTGGCGGACTGCGCGCGCGCCGGCATCCCCGTGGAGCTCGTTTCCATGCCGCTATCCGGTTTCATGGCGCCGGTGACGCTCACCGGCAGCCTCATCCAGCAGACCGCGGAGAATCTGAGCGGGGTCGTCATCAGCCAAATTGTGGCGCCCGGGCACCCGCTGCTATGGGGCGGCTCGCCTGCGGTCTTCGACGTCCGCTACGAGACCACACCCATGGGGGCGATCGAGACTGCCATGCTCAACTGCGCCAACAGCCAGATCGGCAAGCGCCTGGGCATGCCCACGCAGGGCTACATCGCGCTGAGCGACGCCAAGCAACTGGACGCGCAGGCCGGCTTGGAGACCGGCATGGGCGCGGTGCTGGCGGCGCTGGCGGGCATCAACAGCGTTTCCGGACCCGGGATGCTGGATTTTGAAAGCTGCCAGAGCCTGGAAAAGCTGGTGGTGGACAACGAGATCTGCGGGATGTGCTACCGGCTCCTGCGCGGCATTGAGCCCCGGGAAGATTTCCCCGCGCTCCCTCTGTTCGAAGAGCTGCTGCGAGAGAGGCATCTGCTCATCGCCGATCACACGCGCCGCTACCTGCGCGAGGAGATCACCTTCCCCGGCCGGGTGATTGACCGGGCCAACCGCGAGCGCTGGCTGAAAGCGGGCGCGCCCACCTTGCTGGAGAGAACCATTCGCGAAGTCGAGCGCTTGGTGGCTGCTTGCGAGCCTTCGCGCCTGCCCGAGGACCGCAAGGCAGAGCTGCGGCGGCTCATGCAGCAGGAGGCGCGCCGCTACGGGATGGCGTCGCTGCCGCCCTGCGAGGCCTGAGGAAGATTACCGCCCGGCCAGTGCGATCCGGTCGAGTGGGATGCGCACCTGCGCGTTCATGCCAGGTTTGACCGCGGGGCTGGGGTTGCTGAATTCCACGATCACCTGGCCGCCTTTTTCTATGGCGATGACGCGGCCGGGCGCGCCGATCAGCGGCCCCTCGGCCACATCCACCAGCGCGGGCTGACCGGGTGCCAGGCGCTCGAGCACGGGCGGCTCCGGTTCCACCACTACCTCCAACTGCGAAAGGTCGGTGCCGATCTGGAGCAGGTCGGGCACATGGGGTCCAACGGGGTCGCCCGGCTGCCGGTTGCGCGCCAGCAGGATGCCATCCACCGGCGAGCGGACCTCGGTGGCTTCGAATCTCTGTTGCGCTTGGTCCAGCGCCTCGCGCGCGGCTTGCAGTTGCTCGCGCGTTGCGTCCAGCTCCTTGGTCAGCGAGGCGACGCGGTCCTCGGCCAGGCGGGCCAGATCCTCGGCGCCCTCGAACTGCTCCCGGGCGGCCTGGAAGTCCTTGCGCGCTCTTTCGAAGACCAGCCTGGCGATGGCGCCCTCGTTGAAGAGGAACTGCTGGCGTTCGAAATTCTTTTGGGCCCTTTCGTAGTCGTCGCGCATGCGCTCGGCCTCGGCCCGCGCCCGGGAGGCTTCCAGGCGCGCCGCCACCAGGGCGCTTTCCAGTGCGCGCACGCGGTTTTCCACCCGTTCGAAATCGGCCTGCGCCGTTTGCCGCGCCGTTTCCAGGCCTTGGTTGTGGATGCGGGCCAGCAGTTGCCCTTCAAAGACTTCCTGGCCGGGCTGAACCATGAACCGCTCCAGGATGCCTTCGACCGGCGCGGGCACAGCCACGATGTTGCGCGCCCGGATTCGACCGGTCAGGGTGACTTCGGGGGGTAGCGGTCGCTTGCCCTGCGAGGAGGCTGGCAAGACGGGCCGCGGGTGGGCCGGGCGGTAGTGGAACCAGGCCACGGTGCCGGCGGCCATGGCCGCAACCACTGCCCCGAGGGTCAGCAAACGCTTCTTGCTGAACACGACAACCGCTGCTTTGAATGTAACATTGTGCGTATGCCCACGGTTCCCCTGGGAGCGCTGCTCGCGATCTTCGCGCGCATCGGCAACCTGACGTTCGGCGGCGGCGACCCGATCATGGCTGCCTTCCAGCGCGAGCTGGTGGAGCGGCGCCG
This sequence comes from Bryobacteraceae bacterium, assembly GCA_049969115.1. GTDB lineage: Bacteria > Acidobacteriota > Terriglobia > Bryobacterales > Bryobacteraceae > DTHT01. Next base: position 3,814 of record JBMFPL010000263.1, read on the forward strand.
CTGGCTCACCGATGAACAGTACGGCCTGGCGTTCGCGCTGGCCCGAGTCACGCCGGGCACGAACGTGCTCGCTTTCTGCGCGGCGGCGGGATGGTTCATGCGCGGCTGGCTCGGAGCGCTGGTTGCGGTGCCGGCCGCCACGGTGCCCTCGGGCTTGCTGGTGATCGTGCTCACGGCACTGTACGAGGAACTGAAAGGGATGCGGGTGGCGGCGGGCGCGATCGGCGGGCTGCTGGCTGCGGCGGCAGGGATGATGCTGGCGGCCGCGTGGAACCTGATGCGGCCGCGAATGCTCGCGGGCAATCGCATGCGAATCGCCTTGTTGGCGCTGGGCGGCTTCCTGCTGGTGCGGATGTTCTCGCTTTCGCCGCTGCTCGCCTTGGGGCTGGGCGCGGCCGTCGGGGCGGTCTGGCGCGGCCCCTCCTTCGAGGAGCAGCCGAGGGAACCCTCATGAAGCTGCTCCCGCTCTACCTGCTGTTGCTGAAGGCGACAGTCACCTCGTTCAGCGGGCTAACCTCGCTGCCGTTGATCCATCACGATCTGGTTGTGCAGCGGCACGTGCTGACGGACCGAGAGCTGAACGCGGCGGTGGCGGCGGGGCGCGCCAGCCCGGGCCCTTACGGCCTCTACGTCGTCAGCGTAGGCTATTTCGCGGCCGGGGTGCCGGGAGCCATCGCGGGCATGCTCGCATTGATCACGCCAGCCTTCTTGGTCATTCCCATGGTGCGGTTTTTGGGGCCGAAAGCACGGCAGCCGCGGGTGTGCAGCGCCATCGAAGGGGTGCTGGCGGCGGCAGCCGGCTTGCTGGTGTCCTCAACGCTGCCGCTGGCGCGCGAATCGGTACATGACCCATTTTCGGCGTCGGTGGCGCTGGCCTCCTTCCTGTTGCTCACCGCCACGCGGCTGGACATCGGTTGGGTGATGGCAGGCGCGGCGGCCGCGGGGCTGCTGGCGGCGGTGCTGTGACGGAGCGGCGCGTGCTACAATCGGCTGGGCTGTTGCGGGAGCGGAGGGCGCCATGCGGGAACTGCAATTGGGCGACATCATTGACGATTACTGCGTGAAGTGCAAGCGCCTGACCAACCACTCGGTGGTTTCCATCGTGAACGCCGAACCGGCCAAGGTGCGCTGCCGCACCTGTTATCACGAGCACGACTACCGGCACGAGCAGCCCCCACCCTCGCGCCGGGATCTCAAGAAGCAGGCGCTTTTTCGCGAGGTGCTTTCCAGCATCGCCCCTGACGCGGTGGCCGAGGAAAGCAAGAAGAGCCGCGGGGGCCGCAAGAAATCAACCTGAGCGCAGCTCCTTGCGCAGGTCTTCCAGCACTTCCTCTCTTTTGTCCCCGGCCAGGTCGCGCTCCAGTCGCCGCAGCGCCAGTCCCACGACATCGCGGTGATGCAGCCGCGAGCCGAATTCCTCGATGCCTGACAACTGCAACCAGAGCTTGTGGAGCCGCTCGATATCTTCCGGCCACAGCCGTGGCGGGTGCGGTCCCAGGTTAACGTAGACCGAGGGCCGGTCAGGAGCGATGATTTCCAGCGAAAAGCCGTGCCGGGGCTCGGGTAGGCGCTCCCAGGCCAGCCCG
>JBMFPL010000264.1:0-5398 GCA_049969115.1 Bryobacteraceae bacterium
AGTAAGCCGACTCGCGCACGATGCTCAGGTAGCGCGCTTGCTCGGAAGTGAGCTCCGTATCGAGGGCCAGCTCGGTCATGCCGATGATGCCGTTCATGGGAGTACGGATCTCGTGACTCATGCTGGCGAGAAACGCGCTCTTGGCGCGGTTGGCAGCTTCGGCCTGGTCGCGAGCGCGGGCCAGCTCGGCGACCAGCTTGCCGCGGCGCCGGAATTCGCGGGCGGCGACGCCCACCAGGGTCACGATCAGCGTCAGGCTGAAGACCGCGAAGACGACAAAGCCGGGATGGCGGTACCACGGCGCCAGGACGCTAAAGCGAATCACCGCTGGCGTGGCATCCACGTTGCCGTTGCGGTCCATGGCCCGGACTTCGACCGCGTGCGGTCCCGGCGGCATGCGGCCCAGCGTGGCCTGGGATTGCTCCCGGAAGGGACTCCAGTCCCCGCCGTCCACGCGGTAAGAAAACAGCAGGCGGTGACTCGCCGTGGCGCCCCACTTGTCCACCGCGGCAAACGCGAGGCGAACCTCCGCGCCGGGGCCGAATTCCGCGGGATTCTGAGATTCGGCGGTGAGTGTTTCCGGCGGCCATGGATCGGCTTCGGGGTGGAACAGGGCGAGCCCCCGCGTGGTGCCGGCCCAAATCCGCCCCCGGCTGTCCTGGAACACGTCGGCCGCTGGGTCCGCCGGGAGACCGTCCTCTCTGGTGTTGGTGATCCACGCGTCGCCGCGCATGCGGTGGACGCCGGTGCCGGAGGCGAGCCAGATCGTGCCGTCGCGGGCGCAAATCATGCTGCGCACGCGATCCAGACCCCGCCGCAGGGTTCGCCAGCGACGGCCGTCGTACTCGATGAGATCCTCGCGTCCCCCCAACAGCACCACTCCGCGCTCCAGCGCCAGGATCGAGAAGGTTCCCGCGGCGCGATAGCCTTCTTCCGGACGGAACACGTGCGCCGACCCGTGGCGGATCACGGCCAGGCCTGCGGCGCCGCCGATCCAGATCTCGCCGCCCTCGCCTTCGAGCAAGCAACGAATGTCGCTGAGCGAGGGATCGGCGGGAATGGGGTGCAGTTGCCGGAAGCGTTGGCCGTCGTAAATTTCCAGCCAGCGTTCAGAGCCATCCGCGTTGCTGGTGACCACCCAAATGTCCCCTTCACGACGCGGGGCAATGGTCAGCAAGCGCCGCCCGCCGGGGTGCGGCACGCGGCTGAACCGGCGGCGCGCGGGATCGAAGGCCAGGAGGTGAGACTGGGTGCTCGGTCGCAGCAGAACCGTGCCATCGGCTAGCGCAAGCAACGAGTCGGTCTGGTAATAGTGCGTGGTCTCCCCTTCGGGAAGCGCGAAGAAGCGCCAGCGCTCGCCGTCCAGCAGCCCCAGCCAGCGGGTGCAGGCGAACCAGATCCGGCCTTGCCTGTCCTCCGTGATGGCGTGAACGGGTGCGTCCACCTGCGAGGCGCCCGCAGGCGTTCGCCACAACGGCGGGGCGTACCGGATCAATCCCTGGGTAGTCCCCAGCCAGAAGGCACCGCCGGTATCGCTGGCATGATCGAGGATGATGCCGGAAAGAAAGTCGCGGCGGTCGATGCGCTCTTTGCCGCCGTCGCGCAACCGGATCAGGCGGTCTTCCTCCAGCACCCAAGCCGTGCCTTCCTCGCCGCCCCAGGCGACCAGCCGCGTCGCACGCGTCCGATAGAGGGCGCGCCACTGGCCGCCATCGAACAGAAATGCCGTCTTGGAAAAAGGGTTGCCGGGTGCTTCGCCGACCACGTAAACAGTCCCCCGTTCGCCGGGCCGGGGGTTGCGGAAACGCACGCACCCGCATGCAGTCCCGTCGTACTCCTCCCACAGGAACGAGCCGTCCGGTTGAGAAGTCAAGCGTACGAGGCCGCGCTCGGCGGTCAGCCAAACCCAGCCCTCGGGCGCAGCGGCCAGCTCCAGGAAGCGGCCAACGCCCGAATCTTGGGCGCGGCGGACCAAGCAAACCCTCCGCCCGTCCGCGCGGTATTCCAGCAGCTCGCCCGGCAACGCAACGAGCACGCGGTCCGCAGCCAGAGGCAAGCACTGCGCAAGGCTGCGCTCTTCGTGCGCGGCACGGCGCAAGGGCTCCAGGGGGTGGTCGAACCAGCGGCCCTCCCGGAACTCCCGCAGGCCTGCCTGTCCCAGCACCCAGAGCACGCCCTCCCGCGTGCCGTGAATTTTTGCGCTCCCGCCGGGCGAGGGCAGCGAGCGGACCCGGTAGCCATCTAGAAGGCTGAAGGAGCCCACTTGCCCGTGGCGGGCGATCACGCGTCCGGCCGGGTCCAGGGTCACCACGGGGGTATAGGACTCACGCAGCCCGTCTGAGACCTGCCACGCGCGCCATTCTGCCGGCTGATCCGCCGCGGCGAGGCCGTAAAGCGAAACGAGCAGCACGGCAGCGAACCGTCCCAGGCGGGCGAGCGTGAGACACATGGGCCCTGTTCTCTCATCGGCAGTTTCAGCTCTCCCCTCCAGCCCGCAGCCGGCCCGGCCGGGTACACTGAGATCCATAAGGAGCAACCGGGTCCCTGTTATGAACTCCGATTACGGCAGCGGGCACTACGAAGTCCTGGAGGCCGAAGGCCACCTGATTGATTCCCACATCATGGAGCGCATTTTCGACACGGTGGTCGAATACCAGGGCGATTTCGAAGTGGAAGACTTCCAGATCGGCCGCACCAACAGCGAACCCTCCCGCTTGCGCCTGCGCGTGCGGGCGCCTTCCCGCGCGCTGCTCGAGCAGATGCTCCAGGCGCTGCTGGGGCTGGGCTGCTCACTGGCCGATTCGGGCGAGATCGAGCTGGCCACGGTAAAGCGCGATCGCTGTGCCCCGGACGACTTTTATTCCACCACCAACCACCGGACCTTGGTGCGGCTGAACGGGCGCTGGATCGAGGTGGAAGACCAGCGCATGGACGCGCTCATCGTGGTGGAAGGCGAGCGTGCTCGGTGCCGCAAGCTGCGCGACCTGCGCGCGGGCGACCGCGTGGTGGTGGGCCTGCGTGGCATTCGCGTCATCCCTGAAGCCAAGGAGCGCGACCGGCTCGCGTTCGCCTTCATGACCAATGGGGTTTCCTCCGAACGGCAGGTGGAAACGGCGGTGCGCCAGACGGCGGCCCTGATCCGGCAGACCCGGGCCCAGGGCAAGAAGGTGGCCGTGGTGGCCGGACCGGTAGTCGTGCACACCGGTGGGGCGGCGGGTCTGGCCAGCCTGATCCGCAACGGCCACGTGCAGGTTCTGCTCAGCGGCAACGCGTTGGCGGTGCACGACATCGAAGCCGCACTCTTCGGCACCTCGCTGGGTGTCCGGCTGGCCGACGGGCGGCAGGAGGAGCACGGGCACCGCAACCACATGCGCGCCATCAACGCCATCTACCGCGCGGGCGGTATCCGCCAGGCGGTGGACAGCGGCCTGCTCAGCAGCGGCGTCATGTACGAGTGCGTGAAGGCCGGCGTCGAGTTCGTGCTGGCCGGAAGCCTGCGCGACGACGGACCGCTGCCGGAAACCATCACCGACATGAACCAGGCTCAGGATGCCTATGCCCGGGCGCTCAAGGGGACCGGCCTGGTCCTCTGCCTGGGAACCATGCTCCATTCGATCGCCGTGGGCAACATGCTGCCGAGCTGGGTCAAGGTGGTCTGCGTGGACATCAACCCGGCAGTGGTCACCAAGGTGAGCGACCGCGGCACCGGCCAGGCGGTCGGCGTGGTCACCGACGTCGGCCTGTTCCTGGAGCTGCTGGCCCGCGCCATGAAGGAGGCGGCATGAAAAGCACCGGTTACACCGAGGAACACGCGAAAGCAGGCATTGACGCACCCCTGCCAGAAATCGAAACCTGGCCCAACCAGTATCCCAGCTACGAAATCGAAATCGTCATTCCCGAATTTACCTCGGTTTGTCCCAAGACCGGCCTGCCGGACTTCGGCAAAATCACTATACGCTATGTACCGGACAAGCGCTGCGTGGAGCTGAAATCGCTGAAGATGTATATCCTCGGTTACCGGAATCTGGGGATTTTTTACGAAAACGTGGTGAACCGCATCCTGCGGGATCTAGTAAAGGCCGCCAGGCCGGTAACCGCCACGGTAATTGGCGAGTTCACGCCGCGCGGCGGGATTTACTCGAAGGTGACCGCCACGTGGCCCCTGCCGCGAGGAGGGCGCGAGCGCCGTGGCCGCCGAGGTTCCTGATAACAAGGCCGAGGAGCTGGCCGCTATCGTGCGCCAGATCCAGGAGCGCGTGCGCGCCCGCTACCCCGCCGCCGAGCCGGCGGGCGAGATCGCCATCCCGCTGGCCGACCTGATGCCCGTGCTGCACGCGCGCGACGCCGCCGAGGGTAAGGTGGCGGCCATCGGCACGGTCAACCCGCGCCCGCCGGGGCTGATCAACGACGCCATCCAGCTCGTCAAGCGTCTCATCGCCCGGGCGCTCAACTGGCACGTGCGCGAGCAAATCGAGTTCAACCGCGCCGTGCTCGCCTCGCTGGACGCCATCCTGGAGGCCCTCAACGAGAACAACCGCGCCTTCGCCCGCATCGCCGCGGCCATCGAGGAAACCCGGCGCCAGTTCAGCGAGCGTGCGGACGTCATCGAGCGCGAAGCCCGCCGGCGCGCCGATCACCTGGAGGCTGAGGCCCGCGAGCTCAAAGACGTGCGCACGCACTGGGCGACGTGGCGGGTGGAGTGGGAGCGCAAACTGGCCACCAACGAGATGCAGTTCTTGCGCGCGGTGGCGGATTTGCAGGCCGGCTTCCAGCACCGCGCCGATCTCATGGAAGCCAGCTTCCGCGACCTGGTGCGCAGCCAGCACAAGGATTTCGTGACCGAACTCGAGCGCTCCGTGATCGAGGTGCAAAAGCGGCTCTGGGCCGATCTGGAAAAGGTGCGCCTGGAGTTCGAGCGGCTCATTCACCAGGAACTGAAACTGATCCGCCAGCGCGCGACCGCCGGCCGCGCGGAGCCGCTCCCGCTGCCTTCTGCTGCCCTCCCGCAGCGCGCTTTCACAACCGACTGGCTGAAGTTCGCCGAGCGCTTCCGGGGCAGCGAGGACTATGTCAAGGCACAGCAACGTTTTTACGTACCTCTGTTCCAATGTTGCCGGGCGGTGGCCGACCTGGGCTGCGGCCGGGGCGAGTTCCTGGAGCTGATGCGCGAGGCAGGCGTGCCCGCCCGCGGCGTGGACTGCAACCAAGAGGCAGTGGCGCTGTGCCGCAGCAAGGGACTCGACGCGGAGGCCGCCGATTTGTTTGCCTGGCTGGACGATCAGCCGGAAGCGGGCCTGGACGGGATCTTCTGCGCGCAAGTCATCGAGCACCTGCCCCCCGAGCGCGTGCCCGAGCTGATCCGGCTGGCCGCGCGCAAGCTCGCGCGCCATGGTTTGCT
>JBMFPL010000265.1:0-5384 GCA_049969115.1 Bryobacteraceae bacterium
CCTCGCAGGATGGTCCAGGGCCCCTCGGTGAAGATTTCCTGCGGCGCAGCATGACGCCACGCCGCGGGCCAGTCTTCGCGCCACTCGCAGGCCACCGACCACAGGCCTTCGGCGGGCGTTTTCAGCACGACCTCCCCCTGCGAGAGAACCTCGACGCGCTGCTGGCGCACGCGGAACTCCGACGCCGGGCTCGCTGCCGCAACCGCCAGCAGCACTGCGCAGATCGAACGCGCATTGACTATCCTCGCCATGGGAGCCGTCTTCACGCTGCTTACTTTAGCTGCGACTGGCCCGGCGGCGGGAAGCCCGCACGCGCGTCATCCAGCACCAGGACCCAATCGTTGCCCGGTCGCGGATCACCAGGCGGGTCGAAGAGGCGCTCGCCGCGATTGGGCAACGTGCCCGCAGCCGCAGCGACGCCCGTCCGGGGATCGTACCACCAGGCTTTCACGCGGTCGCCCGAAATCCTGCCCATGCGCAGGCGGAACGAGCGGCCGGTGTAGGTGTAGGCCATCAGATACCGCTTGCCCTTGCAGGCGATGACGAAGTCGTAGCGCTCGCCGTTGTCAATCACCGCGTGCTGATCGAATTCCCGCTCGAAGTAAGGGCGGGAAAGAACGAGCTTTCTGACGTACTGCATCTGACTCGCCCCGGGATCGTCCAAGGCCTCGTACCAGTATTTGCGCACGCCGTAAGCGCCTTTGCCCACCCCGGGCTTGTGCATCTGCATGACGGCGTTGTGGCCGTAGGTATGGCCGCAGGCGCCGGCGAACACAGACCACCAGGCGTAGCGGCGGCAATCGTCCGCCTTCCAGTAAGGCTGCGAGGGATCGTGCAGCCCTTGGGGGATGTCTTCGTAGGAAGGCTCGCCGTCGAGCGTGGGCTTGGGCGCTTGCAGCGCGTAATCCTCGCGCACGTAACGCCAGTTGTCCTCGCCTTTGCCGTCGGGCGTGTCGTCCTGATCATAGCGCCGGTGACCCGACTGGAACATGTTGATGTCCAGCCATGGCTCGCGGTGGAACCAGGTGGAGGACTGCGTGCGGCCGAAAGGATGGAAGGTGATCAGGTGGCCAGGATCTTCCTGCTTGAGGGTCCGCCCGAGCGCGCGCCACACTTCCGGATTGCGGTCCCCGCGCGTGTCGCCGCCGGTGATCCAGATGACGTTGGGCCGGTCGCGGTATCGGCGGGCGAGAAAGCGCGCGTAAGCTTCGATATTGCCAGAATGGAGTCGGCCGCTGTTGACCATGGATCCCCAGGCCGCCACCAGGCCGAGATAGATCCCGCGGGCCGCGGCTCGCTCCAGCACCCAGTCCAGGTGATCCCAATAGTCGTACTGGCCGCGCCGCTGAGGGTCGTTGCCTGGCGTCAGATTGGGGCGCGCTGGATCGCCTTCAAGCAAGGCGGGGACCCCATAGGCATTCCGGTCGCCGGGGCTGCGCAGGACCATGACTTGCACGACGTTGAAACCTTTGGCGGCCCGGTCGGCCAGGTACCGCTCGGTCTCTTCACGATCGAGGCGCATGAGCAACAACCAGGCCGTATCACCCAACCAGAAGAAAGGCGTGCCGTCGCGAAATTGGAGGAAACGCCCGTTGGGCGAAACCATCAACGGGCCGATCCCCGGGGCCTGGCCGCTCGCCAGCCGGCAAAAGGCCAAAAAAACGGTTCCGAGTGCAAACTTGCCGCAGAGCCGGCTCATGGTTCTATTGGCGCACAGCGGGCAACCTTGCCGTCAAGCGCTCCAGGCGCGGGCGGTGGCCGATCTCGATGCAGTCCGCGTAAACCCGCAGCCCGCGGCCGCAGCCGAAACGACGCCCGGTGCGGTCCCAGAGTATGGTCAACTTACGACCGTGGTAGGGGATGTCTTCCACGCAAAACCAGTCCCAAGCGCTTTCAGGCAGCAGCGGATGAATTTCCACGATCTCGTCCGGGCGCGGCTGGAGCCCTGCCACGCCGGTGATCAGTAAGTCGGCGTAGCCCGAATGATTGTAGTGATCCCCGCGACCGTTGAACGTCCCCTTGCGTATCTTCATGGATCGGGCCTGCCACTCGCCGGTGAATGGATTCAAGTTTTCGTCAATCCAGGGGATGACCCGGCCGTCGGGCAGCCTGAGCCGGTGGCTGCGCGTGTAAATCAGGAACGTTTCGAAGTAGTCTTTGACGCCGAGGGCGCGCTGGGGGTAGTGGCGGAGAACGTTGGCCAGGGCTTTCAGCGTCACGGTAGTAGAAAATGGCCAGCTCGGCCCGTTCCATTGGCAATCGTCGCCCTCGTCGGCGATGCGGAAGGCGGGATGGCGCTGCTCCGCGGTGGTGGGCCCGTAGGGCGCGTAGAAGCCCCTGGGATCTATGAGCTGGCGCCAGGCTTCTTCATAGCCGCGGCCGGGTTGCGGGAGGAAAAAGTACCACGGAGTGTAACCGATGAGTTCGCGCACATCGGCCAGGTGGCCGTCCTCGAGCAGGGTCTTGAAGAACTTTGCCTCCGGGTCCCACAGGCGCTGCTGCACGAGAGCCCTGAGCCGGGCTGCCCTGGCTTCGTACTGCCGGCTCAGCTCCGCCCGGCCCGCCAGCCGCGCTATTTCCGCCAGGGCACGCGCGTTGCCGTACATGTAACTGTTGATGGTGGGGCGGGCGTTCTTTTGCCTGCGGGAACCGCTGATGGATTCCTCCATGCCGTCGCGCACATCGTACTGCCAGAAAAGGCCGTCGGGACGGCCGCGCTCGCTTTCCCACGCCTGGTAGTCCTCGATTAGCGAGTCGAGCAGCGAAAGCAGGAAAGGGGTGCGGCCATCGGCCAGCCAGCGCTCGTAGACGGCCCAGGACACCCAGCCGCTGTAACGGTGCAGCTCGGAATGGATTCCGCCGTTGGGGCCGCCGCGCAGCCAGAAGCTCACGTACTCATCCAGGTAACGCGCATCCCGCAACCAGCGCGCTTCCGCAATATGGTGGCCGAGAGCGCAACTGATGGCGTTGTACTGGCCGCCGTGCTTGACCGGCTTGAGAAACTCGGTGATGATGAAGCCGGCGGGCGTCCGCTTGATGTGTTTGCGGAACGCCCACCAGCGGTAGTAGTAAGTCCGCTCCACGTCAGGATCGGGGCAGGCAAAACGCGGAATGTTCTCGCGCATCCACTCCCATGCGCGGGCGTCCGTGATGAAACTGACCACGGTCTCGGGAGCCATGGAGTTGAAAAACTCCACGTAAGGCCGGAAATGTTCCGGCGAAACCAGCGGGGAGGAAAGCTTCCGGGAAGCGCCGGGGCCAGCCAACGAAAGGCCCGGCGCGGGGAAAGAGCACGCCAGCAAGACAGCCAGGGCCGGGCGCGCCCACACAGCGTTCAATACAACTCGGAGCCGGCGGAAAGAAAACTGCCCAGATAAGCGCCCACCAGAACGGGTACGGCGTACAACAAATAGGAGGGCACCTGCAAGCTCAGGTGGCGCACCACGTGGCTGAAGTCCAGCGCCGTGAACTGGGGATTGCGCAGCAGCGCAGCGACGTCGGCCGGCGGCAGCAACAGAATGCTGGCCACCGCCCAGCGCCATGGACGGTCGGGGCGAAAGAAACCCAACGCTACGCCGCCGATGAACAAGCCGCCCATGACGAAATAAGTCTGTAGCTTGGGGTCCACGTAGGGCCGCAACAGGTCCGGGCTCCACAAAGTCCACAGACCCAGCATAGCGCCCAGAAACCACCAGAAATAATCGCGCCTGAGCGAGGGCGTTCCGGCCGCCATGACAAACCCGCCTCCCGAACGCTGCCTCCGCCCCCGTTGCTGGGCGGGCGGTTGCAGTTACAGCCCACTGCACCACCTTTTAGCTTTTCTGAACCTACCCCGAGTATAAGCCGGAACCGTCCCCCGCGCCAGAGGATTCGAAGTACCGGTACGAACTACCGGTTTAGCCGAAGCCAGGCAGTACGGCGGACGCGCGGGTGAACGGCAGGGAACCGACCCTCTCCGGACCAAGACTCAGCGGGGGGTACAATGAGGCGGACATGCGAGTCAGCATCACGGGGGGCACGGGCTTGATCGGGCGCGAGCTGGCCCGGCGGCTGCTCGAGTTGGGGCACGAGGTGCGGCTGACGGGACGGAGGCGTCCGCCTGACTTGGAAAGGACGATCGCGTTCGTCCCCTGGGACGCGCTTGCCAGCCCGCCACCACGGGATGCAATCTGCGGGGCCGACGCCGTCGTCCACCTCGCCGGCGAACCGATTGCCCAGCGATGGACCCCGGCCGCCCGGGCGCGCATGCGCGCCAGCCGCATCGAGGGCACGCAGCGACTGGTGAAGGCCATGGCCGCGTGCCCGAATCGCCCGGCTACCTTGGTCTCGGCCTCTGCGATCGGCATCTACGGTGACCGGGGCGATGAGTGGCTCACCGAAGAGTCGCCTCCGGGCCAAGGTTTCCTCGCCGAACTAGCCCGCGACTGGGAAGAGGCCGCATCGGGCGCCCGGGCGCTGGGAACCAGAGTTGCCACGGTGAGGATCGGGATTGTTCTGGATGCCCGGGGAGGCGCTCTAGCCCGGATGTTGCCTGCTTTCCGGTGGGGTTTGGGGGCGCGTTTCGGCTCAGGCCGGCAGTGGATGTCCTGGATTCACCTGACGGATCTCGTGGAGCTGATCGCCTTGCTTCTGCGGGAACCGCGATTGGAAGGACCGGTGAACGCGGTGGCGCCGGAACCGGTGACCAACGCCGAGTTCACCCGGGTCCTGGCCCGCGCGCTCGGCCGACCCGCCGTCCTGCGCGTCCCTGCCTTAGCGCTCCGGATCGCGCTCGGCCAGATGGCCTCCGTCCTGCTGGATAGCCAGCGCGTACGCCCTGCCGCGGCCATGGCCGCCGGCTTTCAATTCCGCTATCCCGGGCTCGAGCAGGCGTTGACGCATCTGCTGGGGAGACGGGCGGGCTGAAGGCAGCCCGCAGGCTGTAGTAGTATTCTGGGTGAAACGAGGCGGAGGCAAGGATGGTGGCAGCATCGCAATTGCGCGCTGGCATGGCCATTCGCTACGAAGGGCAACTCTACCGGGTGCTCATGGCTGAGTACCACCCCGGACAGGGAAAGATGAGCGGCGTCACGCACGCGCGCCTGAAAAACCTCACTACCGGGAGCATCTGGGAGCACAGCTTTCGTTCCGATCTGAAGCTCGAGGATCTGCCTGTCGAAAAGCAACCCATGGACTTTCTTTACTCGGACGGAGAGCAATGCCACTTCATGAACCCGGAAACCTACGAGCAGGTGGCGGTGCCCACTGCGGTGATCGGCCAACAGGCTCAACTGCTGCAACCGGATATGCGTGTGGCGGTCGAGTTTGTCGAGGGACAGCCAGTGAACGTGATCCTGCCCGAAGTGCTCGAGGTGCGCGTGGCTGACACGGCGCCGCCATCCCAC
>JBMFPL010000266.1:0-5375 GCA_049969115.1 Bryobacteraceae bacterium
GGCCACTTTCTGGGATCCCGCCGCGCCGCTGCGCGTGGCGCGCGAGCTCGACCGCTTTCTGGCGGAGCAGAACGTCGCCAACGTACGCGAGATCGTCGGCAGCTTGCAGATGGGAGAACAAAGATGAAGCAGATCGTTTCTTCGGAGGGCGCACCCCGCGCCATCGGTCCTTACTCGCAGGCCGTCCTCTGGCAGGGACTGGTCTTTGTGAGCGGGCAGATCCCCCTTGATCCCGCCACCGGGCAGATGGTGGAGGGCGACATCGCGGCGCAGACGGCGCGCGTGCTCGACAACCTGCGCGCCATCCTGGAAGCCTGCGGCTCCTCGCTCGAGCGCGTGCTCAAGACCACCGTCTATCTGGCCGACCTCGACGATTTCCCGAAAATGAACGAGATCTACGCGCGCTACTTCCCCGCGGAGCCTCCGGCCAGGGCCACCGTTCAGGTTTTCCGCCTGCCGCGCGACGCCCGCATCGAAATCGAAGCCATCGCCACTGTCGGCTGAACTCGCGCCCACTCAGAACTCCACGCGGAAGCCCGCCTGAATCCAACGGCTGCCCGCAAAACGATTGGGCGGGGTGAACTGCGTGCTCAGCACCCCGAAAGCGCGCGCGTTGTTCAAGTCCAGCGTGGGGTTGACGAAGTCAACTTTGTTGAAGACGTTGAAGAAGTCGAAGCTCACGCGGGCGCTCACGCGCTCGAGCACCTGAATACGCTTGCCCAGGGAAACATCCAAGTTCCAGCGCGGCAGACCCCGCAGTGGGTTGGCCCGGCCCGAGCGTCCGTCCTGGCTGATGAGCACGCGCCGGAAGCTCTTGAAGACGCTTTCCGGATCAGCGAACAGGTTCAGGCCGCTGCCGCCCGCGGCTGGATCGCCCGTGGTCCCGACGCCGCCCGATCCCGCCACGTTCCGGTGGACCGTGTTGCCGAACTCCTTGGGGTTGCGCGTGGGAATGGCGCCGGAGGAGAAGCCCAGAAACAGGCTGCCACCCCACACTTGGCTGCCCTGGGTGACCGTGAGCGGATCGCCGCTACGTGCGGTGAAAATGCCGGCGAGCTGCCAGCCGTGCACCAGCCGGTCCAGCGCGCGGTTGCCGGACCGGAAGGGCAGCTCATAAAGCCAGTGGCCCACGAACATGTGCGTGAAGTCGAAGACCGAAGGACCGTACTCCGCGTTCAGGTCGAAGTTGTTCGGCATGACGTTGGCCGAATTCTGCCAGTAGCCTACCTGGTCCAGCGAGCGTGAGAAGGTGTAGTTCAGGTCGTAAGTCAGCCCGTGCGACATGCGCTTGCGCAACGTGATGAGCAGCGCATTGTAGTTGGACCGGCCCAGGCTCGAACGCAGAAACAGGGTGCGCGACATGTAATTGTTGAACGGCGGGAGGCCCTGCGCCATGCGGCGCAAATCCAGCGTCAGAAACAAAGCGTTCAGGTCGCCGTTGATGAAGTTCGACCGCGCCGCCGCCACCAGCGCCGCCGTCCCCCCGGGCACCTGATTCTCGAACCAGGGCTGCGGGGCCGGCGTCAGTCCGGCCCGCAACGCCGTGGCCACCGCATCGAAAGCTTGGGCGAAACTCTGGCCGGAAACCGGGTCCCGGTGCATGTAGGGAACCTGCCCGAGGTTCATGCTTTGCGGAAGCTTGCGCGCATAGCGGCCAGCGAAGCCCACTTCCAGTAGCATGTCGGCGGGCAGCTCCCGCTGGATGGTGAAGTCCACGGCGTGGTTCTCCCCCACTCTCATACTGGGATCCACTTGGAAGGAAAGGATTTCGGGGAACAGGCAACTGGCCGATCCGGTCTTGCACCAGGGCGGCGAGACAGGGATGGATTGCTCGGGCACCTTGGGTAAGGGAATGGTACCGTCCTGACCCACCCGGAAAACGCTGGCCGCCTGGTTGGGATTGTTGGGGTCGCAACCCCGTCCGCCCTGCCCGGTGGCGTTGCAGGGAGGCGCGCTCACGTTGATCGTCTGGGCGAAGGCCACACCCAGCGAAGGAATGATGACGCTCTGCACTGTGTTCTGCCGGTCGTAGATCAGGCTCCAGCCGCCGCGCAACACTGTCTTGCGCTCCCCCAGGAGCCTGCCCAGCCAGCCGCGCTGGACCGAGGGATTCCACGACGCCGACAGCCGCGGCGACAAGTTGTTCCAGTCTACGTCGAAGACTCCTCTGCCGCCCGCAGCCTTGACGGGCAGGAAGGCGAACTCCGGGTTGTAGATCTGGCCCTGCTCGGCCGCGCGGCGCCGCGCATTCAGGAACTTTTCGGCGGTCACGAATTCGCCCGTATCGCGCAAGATTTGGAAGGTGTATCGGCCCAGCCGCTCGCTGGGAGGCGTTTGCCAGCCGTAGCTCACCCCCAAGGTCAGGGTCAGAGAGGAGCTCAGCCGCCACACATCCTGGAAGTAGAACTCGGGCGCGCGGATGCCCCGCGTGTCGGACTCCAGCAGTGTGCCGTAAGGCAGCGGCTTGAACTGACCGTCACGCACCACCATGATACTGACGTTGTCAATGATGCCCAGCGCGGAGGCATACAGCCGGTTCCACTGCCGCACGTCGGAGGCTTGCAGGCAGTAGGTGGTTCGGCCCGGCCCGCAGGTAGGTGGCGCGATGCTGGCTGGCAGCCGGATGGCCCCGTAATCGGAATCAATTTGCGCTACCAGCGCGCCCAGGGCGCCGAGCACTTTGTCGTCGCGCAGGTGCCTGGTCGGAAGGTAACGGAAGTGCGAGCCGAATTGGAGGGAGTGACGTCCGCGCACCCAGTTCATGTCCGCGTTCCACTGCAAGTTGCGGTTGTCATTGGCCTGCTTGCGCGCCACCTGCGTGCCCACGTCAATGGGTTCGGCCAGCAGCGCGTAGGTTCCCTCCAGCGCTCCCTGATCCAGCGCCACGTAACCGTCGGGCGTGTTCGTCTCCGGGATGGCCAGGATTTTCGCCGCCTCGTTGGGTCGCAGTGAATCCGTGGCCGGGCGCGCCCGCACCCAGCCGAATCGGAA
This sequence comes from Bryobacteraceae bacterium, assembly GCA_049969115.1. GTDB lineage: Bacteria > Acidobacteriota > Terriglobia > Bryobacterales > Bryobacteraceae > DTHT01. The sequence goes on from JBMFPL010000266.1 coordinate 2,992, forward strand.
CTCGGCCGTCAGATTGGGCCGGAAGGCGCCCGTCAGCCCCACGTTGAGCATGTTCTGGCGGTTGGGGAACTGGCGCACGCTCTGCACATTGCCGTTGATGATGGAAAGCTGGGCGTTGCTGCGGTCCAGCTCGCGGTAGTAGCGGAAAGCGCCGTCCAGCCGCCAGTTGCTGTTCAAATTGAAATCCAGTCTTCCCATGTAGAAGTCGCTGGTGAAAGGGTGCTGAACCGTGGCGCGGAAACCGATGGTGTTCAAACCGTCGCCCAGGCTGGGATCGTTACCCGGAGGCAGGAACGACCACAGTTTGGCAATCGCCGGGCTCAGACCCAGCCCCCGCGGATCGCAGGGCTGGTCGCCGGTAGGCCCGCACAACCGGGAGGTGGCCAGCGGGTAGCTGTTGATATTGCCCGCAGCGTCGCGGAAGCGCAGCTCGCCGCGCCGCAGCGATTCCGTGGGAACCAGCCGGTTGATGTCGCTCGAGCGCGGGAAACGCCGCCCGTCGTAGTTGAGAAAGTAGAAAATGCGGTCTGGCCACGCCGGACCGCCCACTCGGAAGCCGAAGCGATTGTCCTTGAGCTCCGGCTCTTGGATCCGGTTGCGGTTGTTCGTCCATGTATTCGCGTTCAAATCGTCGTTCTGGTGATACCAGAACAGGGCGCCATGCAGTTCATTAGAGCCGCGCCGCCCGATGATGGAGACCTGCCCGCCTGCCCCGCGTCCGAAACTGGCGTTGGGATTGGCCACCCCCACACGGAATTCCTCGACGCTCTCGATCCCCAGGTACATGTAGGTGGTCAGGCCGCCCACGCTTTGGTTGGTCACCTCGATGCCATCCAGCGCAAAGCTGCTTTGGTCGTTGCGGGCCCCGGTAACCTGGCCGTCCGGCGTGACCCCCGGCTGTAGCGTGAGCAGCTCGTTGGCTTGCCGGGTGAAAGTCGGCAGCACCGGCAGCGAGCGGCCGGACAGCACGTTGCCCACCGTCGAGTCCACGGTCTGCAACTCGGCCCGCGCCTCCGCCGTCACCGCCACTGTTTCCGTGATCGCCCCCACCTCCAGCTCCACGTCCTGCACGTAACTCCGGGCGACTTCCACCCGCAGTTGATGGACGGTGGCGCTGCGGAAACCGGTCGCGCTCACCTTCAGGTCGTACTGCCCCGGGGGAACCGAAGGGAAGAAATATTGGCCGGCTTCGTTAGTCGTCTGCTGCCGGCTCAACTTGGTGGAGACCTCCAGTAGCTCCACGGCAGCCCCGGGCACCACCGCTCCGGAGGGATCGCGCACCGTGCCCGAAATCACCGCGGTGGTGGCGGTCTGCGCCGCCATCCGCACCGCCAGCCACAGCAAAGCGAATGAATATGCAAGGATCCGCATAAACCTTAACTCCCATTGCCGATGCCCGCCCCGGTCGGGGAAGCGTATTGGTCGCATTGTACTTGCGCCGAACCTGCTTGTCAAGAACGCTCCTTGCTTTTTGCCAAAAAGTACTCTGTGTCACTGCCGACGCGGCTGTGCTAGGCTCACGGTTTGGTGAGCGAACTTAACAAACGGGCCCTGGCGGCCCGCGCTTTTGTCCTCGTTTCTTTTTGGGGCTGGCCGGCGGGTTGGACGCAACAGCTCGACTCGGGCGAAAAGATCTTTCGCGCGGCCTGCGCTGCCTGCCATGGCTCCGACGGCCGGGGCCAGGACCGCTCGCAGGTCGGCTTCGAGACGCCCCTGCCCGACTTCGCCGACTGTAACTTCAACACGCGCGAACGCGTGGCCGACTGGCGAGCCGTTGTCCGTCAGGGCGGTCCGGCCCGGGGCTTCTCCGAAATCATGCCCGCTTTCGGCGAGGCCCTCACGCCCGCGCAAATCGAAATGGTTGTCAATTACCTGCGCGGATTCTGCACGGAGCGCTCGTGGCCGCGCGGCGAACTCAACCTGCCCCGTCCGCTGGTTACCTCCAAGGCCTTCCCCGAAGACGAAACCGTCCTCACCACGAGCATCAACGCCCGGGGATCGCCCGCCCTGGTGAGCAAACTGGTTTACGAGAAACGCCTCTCGGCAGCCGACCAGGTCGAGTGGGCCATGCCCTTCCGCTTCGCCAACCCCGCCAACGCGAACTGGCGTGCGGGCCTGGGCGACCTGGCGCTCAGCTACAAGCGCATGCTGGCCCACAGCGACCGCCATGGCTCCATCCTCAGCGCCTCCGCCGAAGTCCTGCTGCCCACGGGCGACAAGGCGCGCGGCTTCGGCAATGGCGTCACCGTGTTCGAGCCCAACGTGACCTGGGGCCAGTTGTTGCCTTCGGAGGGGTTCCTGCAATTCCAGGGCGGCTTCGAGCTTCCCACCCACACCGACGACGCCCCGCGGGCCGCCTACTGGCGAACCGCCGTCGGCCGCAG
>JBMFPL010000267.1:0-2020 GCA_049969115.1 Bryobacteraceae bacterium
GCGCCCGCGGCTGCCAACTTCGGGCCCGCTAGCCGGCGGAGCCGCGGGCGCGGAGCCACCGCCCGCACGATGCAGACGACGAAGTCGGCTCAGGCGCCCGCTCGCTCGAGCAGCCCCGCCACGAACCGCCGGCTGGTCTCCACCAGCTCCCAGGCCCCGGGCCAGAAGCACAGATCCACGCACCACCACTGGATGCCCGGGATGGCGAGCAGTTTCGGCGCCAGGGCGTCGAAGTCAATGAGGCCTTCGCCGAAGGGACGGTGCGTGCTGGTTTCCCCGTCATGCAGGGTGCCGTCGGAATCGATCAGGTGCACATGACCGATCCGTCCCTCCAGGCGGTCCAGGAACTCGGCCACGCCCCCCGGCAGCGTCTCTTTCTCGCCGTGCTGCCGCGCGCCCACCACCGAGCACATGTAGGCGTGCGAGGTGTCGAACAGGATCTTGAAGTTGGGATGCCCCACCGCCTCGTGCAGCCGCACCACCTCCGACGGCTTGTTGAAGGCGAAGCCCGGCTCGAACTCCCAGGCCACCAGCACCCCGGCCTGCTGCGCGATTTCGGCCGCCTCCCGCCAGACTTCGGCCAGGCGCATCATGGCCGCCTGGTAGTCGTCTTGGGGGATGGATCCCGGCGGGGCCACCGTGTCCACCCGGATCGAGGGACTGCCCAGATCCACGCACATCTCGACGTTCCGCCGGAACAAATCCAGATATTTCTGTTTGTCTCCGCTCACCGGGTTCGCCGAGGTGAAATCCGCCGCGTAGCCCGATACGCCCAGATTCAGGTCGGCCAGCATGCGCACCACCTCCCGCCGCGAGGCCCTGTCCGGGTACGCCTCCAGCGTGACGTGCGGGGGAAAGCCGCAGATCTCCACCCCGTTGTAGCCCACCTCGGCCAGGCGCCGCACCACGCGGTCGAAGGGGATGGGATGGCTCGCGTACTCGCCCCAGGCGAACGCCCAACTGCCGATGGAAATCTTCATGGCGCCTCCTTGTCGCTCACGCCGTTTTCCTGACCTTCACCCACTGGCCACTCTGGCAGGCCTCCAGCACCGCGTCCAGCACGAGCTGGCACTTCAGCCCGTCCTCGAAGGTGGGCGACACCGGCTTGCCCTCGGCCAGCGCAAAAAGAATGTCTGCCGCCTGGTTGGCGAAGGTGTGCTCGTAGCCGATCGCGCATCCCGGCACCCACCAGCGGTTCATGTAGGGATGCACTTCCTCCCACACCGAGATCTGCTTCCAGCCCTGGATGTGCTTGGGCTCGCGCGAATCAAAGTACCACAGCCGGCTCATGTCTTCCAGGTTGAAGTAAAGGCTGCCGTACTCCCCGTTGATCTCGAAAATGTTTCCGTTCTTGCGCCCGTTGGCGAACCGCGTGGCCTCGAAATGCCCGATGGCCCCGTTGCTGTACTGGCAGACGAAGATCGAGGCGTCCTCGATCTCCACCCGCGCCCGCCCGCCTTCCGGCCGCTCGCGCTCGCTCACGAAGATGCGGCTGACGCCCGCCACCGATTCGATCTCCCCCGCCAGGTAATTGGAGATATCCACGATGTGCGAGTGCAGGTCCCCGGTGACTCCCGAACCGGCCACCGCCTTGTCCATGCGCCACACCAGCGGCACCGACGGGTCCATGGTCCAGTCCTGCAGATACAGCGCCCGGAAGTGGTAGACGCGCCCGATTCGGCCCTCTTCGATGAGCTGCCGCGCGAAGGCGATCGCGGGCACCCGGCGGTAGTTGAACCACACCGTGTTCAGCTTGCCGCTCTTGCGTGCCGCCTCCACCATACGCTGCGCTTCCTCGCCGTTCATGGCCAGGGGCTTTTCGCAGCAGACCGCCTTGCCCGCTTCCAGCGCCGCGATGGCGATGTCATGGTGCGTGTTGTTGGGCGAACAGATGTCCACCATCTGCACTTCCGGATCCTCGATGACCTCCCGCCAGTCGGTGGTGGACTTCTCCCAGCCCCAACGGCGCGCGAAATCGTGCACCCGCGGGCTGCGCGCACAGACCACCCGCAGGCGCGCT
>JBMFPL010000267.1:2030-5356 GCA_049969115.1 Bryobacteraceae bacterium
GGGGAGGATCGAAGAAAATGGATGCCTGCCGCCAGGCATTGGTGTGCGCCTTGCCCATGAACCTGGCCCCGATCATGCCGATGCCTACCGTTCCCGTCATGGCCATCTCCTTTCCGCTCGCTTGCTCGAGGATCGCCGAGGCGACGTTCCCCACAGATACAATAGCCCGCCGCGGCCGGGCAAGTCCATCTCGGGATCCGCCATTTCAGGGCTGCGCGCGGGAGCAACCGGCGGCGCCTGGCCTCAGGGCCGCGTGCGCGGGCTCTGGCGGATCTTCTCCAGCAGCGCGCTCAGCTCCTGGACCTTGTCCGGGTACTGCGGGGCCACGTTGTTGCGCTCGCCCGGGTCCACGGCCAGATCGTAAAGCTGGGGTTGCGGGTCGTTGCCCAGCTCCGTGTTGGTGTTCTTGTTATAGCGCGGTCCCTTGCTGGGAGCGACGTATTTCCACCGACCCACGATCACCGAAAGCGAGCCGGCCTGCTCGACCAGGTGCGGCCTGCCCTGCTGGTCAGCGCCCAGCAAGGCAGAAACGATGTTGAAGCTGTCCGGACCCGCGTTTTCCTCCAGTTTGGCCCCGGTGAGGAAGGCCAGCGAATGCAGCAGGTCAATCTGGCTGACCAGCGCCGGTGAATCCATGGCGCGCGGGATGCGCTCCGGCCAGCGCACCAGGAAGGGCACCCGCGTGCCCCCTTCGAAAATGCTGTACTTGCCCCCGCGCCACGGGCCCGCCGGCTTGTGATCGCCCAGCTTTTCCACTGCCTCGTCTTTGTAGCCGTCGTCCACCACCGGCCCGTTGTCGCTGGTGAAAATCACCAGCGTGTTGCGGGCGATGTCGAGCCGGTCGAGCGTTTCCAGGATGCGCCCCACGCACCAGTCCAGTTCGAGGATGACGTCGCCGCGCGGCCCCATGCCCGACTTGCCGGCGAAACGCGGGTGCGGCACGCGCGGCACGTGGATGTCATGCGTGGCGAAGTAAAGGAAGAATGGCTCGCTGCGGTGCTTCTCGATGAACTCCACGGCCTTGCTCGTGAAGACATCCGCCATCTCTTCGTCCTTCCAAAGCGCCTTTTTGCCCCCGCGCATGTAGCCTATGCGGCTGATGCCATTGACGATGGCCATGTCGTGGCCGTGGCTGGGATGCATTTTGAGCAAGTGCGGGTGCGTCCTCCCCAATGGTTCGCCCGGAAAGGGCTTTTCATAGCTGACTTCGATAGGATCGTTCGGGTCGAGGTTCACCACGCGGTGGTTCTCCACGTACACGCAGGGCACGCGGTCGCCAGTGGCCGGCATGATGAAGGCGTAATCGAATCCGATCTCGAGCGGCCCGGGCTTGATTTCGCCGTTCCAGTCAACCTTGCCCGCACCCAGCCCCAGGTGCCACTTGCCCACCACGGCTGTGGTGTAGCCCTGACGTTTGAGCACGGCGGGCAGGGTGGTGCGGCCCGGCTCGATGATCATGGCGGCGTCACCGGGCAGCACCCCGGTCCCCTTCTTCCGCCACGCATACTCGCCGGTCAGCAGCGCGTAGCGCGAAGGCGTACAGGTGGCGGCAGGCGAGTGCGCGTGCACGAAACGGATGCCGCTGGCCGCCAGGCGGTCAATGTTGGGAGTCTTGATGCGGCGGGCGCCGTAGCAGCTCACGTCCCCGTAGCCGAGATCGTCGGCGTAGATCAACACGATGTTGGGCCGCTCCTCGCCTGCCAGCCGGCCCAGCGATCTTGCGGCGCCCGCCAGTAGCGCTGCGCCCGCGCCTTTGAGCAATGTGCGCCGGTCCATGGTGCGACCTCCTGGAAGTGGCGAAGCGCGTATTGTACTTCACCCGCGCTATACCATGGGCAGGTACATGGAAGGCTGGAACATTCTCGCCCAGATCCTGATTTTGCTGGCGGCAGCCACTTTCTTCGGGCTGGCGGCCCAGCGCGTCCGCCAGAACGCCATCACCGGCTACCTGCTGGCCGGGGTCGTGCTGGCGCCCTTTTTCCTGCGTGCGGCTGGCCGGGACGTGATCCGGCTGCTCGCCGAGATCGGCGTGGCGATGCTGCTGTTCACCATCGGCTTGGAATTTTCCATGGCGCGGCTACGCACGTTGGGACCGCGGGTGGTCTGGCTGGGCCTGGCGCAGATTCTGGGCACGCTGGCCGTGGTGGCGGCGATGGGGCGGGCGGCAGGGCTGCCCGGACCCGCTGCGGTGGTCATCGGCGCGGCCGCGGCCATGAGCTCGACAACCGTCATCATGCGCCTGATCTCCGAGCGCAGCGAGCTGGACAGCGCCTACGGCCGCGCCGCAATGGGCGTTTCGCTCATGCAGGATCTGGCGGTCGTGCCGGCCATGCTGCTGGTCCCGTTGCTGGCCGGGGCGCAGGAAGGCGGCCAGGGCCTCAGGCTGCTCGGTGCCGCGCTGGCCAAGGCGGTTGGCTTGCTGGGAGTCCTGTACGTATTGATGCGCTGGATCACCCCGCGCTGGCTGCTCCGAGCCGCTGGATTCCAGAACCGTGACCTGCCCGTTTTGCTTTCCGCCGTGGTTTGCCTGGGCTCGAGCTGGGTGTCCCATGCGCTGGGGCTTTCCGCCGCGCTGGGCGCTTTTGCGGCCGGGATCATTCTTTCCGAGTGCCTGCTGGCCGAGCAAATCCGCGCCGACGTGATCCCGCTGCGCGCGGCCTTTCTGCCTCTGTTTTTTACCTCGGCCGGAATGCTGGCGGGCGTGGCCGACTGGGGCAGCGCCGGATGGTTGGGGCTTTTCTGGGTCATCCTGGTGCTGGTCAAGACCGGCGTGGTGATGGTAGCGGGCGCCGCGTTGCGGATGACGGCCTCCGATGCCTTGCGGACCGGCCTGGCGCTGGCGCAAACCGGCGAGTTTTCTTTCGTGCTGCTCGAGTTCGGGCGGAGCGCAGGCTTGCTCGAGGAAAAGCTCTTCAGGCTGCTGCTGGCAGTCTCGGTGGTCAGTCTGCTGGCCAGCCCGCCGCTGGCTTCGGCAGGGCTACGGCTGGCGATGTGCTTGCAAAAGGGGCGCGCGCGGCATCCGGGCGGGCAGATGAGCGGCCCGCGCGGGCCGGGCCATCACGTGGTCGTGATCGGCTTCGGTCCGGCCGGGCAGCAGGTGGTCGAGCGGTTGCGTGAGCGTGGTCTGCCCGTCGTCGTAGTGGATTTGAACCCGAGGACGGCCGCCACCAGCTCACCCAGCCTGCCCATCGAGTACGGCGACGCCACCCAGCAAGAAATCCTGGAGCGGGCGGGAGTCCCGCGTGCGCGTGCGGTCGTGGTCACCGTGCCCGACCCGCTGACCGCGCGCAACATCGTAGGGCAGGCGCGGCGCCTGGCTGCGGAGG
>JBMFPL010000268.1:0-5354 GCA_049969115.1 Bryobacteraceae bacterium
CCTCGTCCAACACCACATCCGCCACCTGTCCCGCCACCGGAACAAGGCGGCCGAACACCCCCGCCACGGCGGTCACCGGCAGCGCACAGGCAAGCATAACCGCCAGGGACCAGGCGCTCGCAAAGCATCCCGGAGCCATTGCTGCAACCAGAGACACAAATCTCATCCGCATAATGAGCTATAGGCAATCTCCCCTAACTACAGGGCGATGTCAAGATTGCCGTTGGTCAGGATAGTACCGTTAGTACTAACTGGCGAACCGCCCTCAAATCATCGTCTCAAACGCAGGGGGACAGGACTCCCCTCCACATGGCAAAACCAATTGCCGCGGATCTCACTGTGCTCGGATCCGCCATCAGCGTCAGGGGAGGACAGGGCTGCGCCAGAATTGCAACAGGTCGTCGGTGTCCAACTGCCCGTCCGCGCCCAGCTCTTCCTGGCAACTGACGCAGTACCGCGCCCATGGCAGTGCTTCCAAGCGCTTGGCCGGAATGGGCCGCTCGCAGTTCAAACAAATGCCGTAATCGCCCACTTCGATGCGATCCAGCGCTTCGTTGACCAGGCGCAGCCGCTGGGCATCGAGCAAGTTCAAACGCAGGTGCACGAAATCTTCGTGCAGCCGCTGCGCTTGTTCATCCTCGTGAACCCGCTCGGCGGCGGAGAGGCCCTGCACTTTCCTGCGAACCTCGGCCAGCAGCTCGTCCCTTTCCCTGAGCAGCCGCTGGCGGTAAATTTCGTTGGAGGGCATCCTCGCCCCCTCCTTTCTGGCCGGCGCCGCCTTTAGTATCGGCGGCAAGCCGCATCTCTTTAGGTGGGAGGGCGGAGAAAAGTTCTCCGCAAGGTGACCGTCCGCCGCTCACTCCTCCGGCGGGAGCAACTCGACGTAATCTTCCAGGATCTGGCGCTCCCTGCGGTTGTACAGCTTGCGGACCTCTTCGCTTGCCACGCGCTTACGGCGCTGGGGCGGAGGGAGACTGCGGAGGCGGGCGAACTCTTCGCGCAGCGCCTGCCTGCGGTCTTGCGGCAGTTCGAGGAACCGCCGAAAGAGTTTACGGGTAGCGACCTGCTGTTCGAGAGGCAGGCTGCGAAACCGTTCCAGTTGCTCCTGGAGCTTTTCATGTTCTTCGGGCGGCAGGCTGTGGTAGCGCTCCAGTTCTTGCTCCAACCTCTGGCGGCGCTCAGGGGGCAGCCTTTCCAGCAGGCGCCTGCGCTGCTCGGGCGGCATGCGGCTGAGCCGTTCGATGGCGCCGCCCGGCCGTGCCGCCGGTCCCGGTCCTGCCCGCGGTCGCGCACGAGGTTGCCCCCAAGCCGCCCACGGCGCCAGTTCGAGCGCCGCGATCAACAGCGCGAGCCAGCATTTAGCTTTCATCGCCCTACATGCCGCCAGGCCCTCCCGTATCGGTGCGCGCCATTAACTGAAGCGTGCGCAACATCTCGATGTCTTCAAGCGCGGCTTCAGCGCTTTCGACTTCTTCGACCGCTGCCTGTTCGGGTGCGTGCGGCGCCGTCACGTGCGGCGAGCGCAGCAGCAGGAACGCCAGCAGTGCGGTGCAGGCGGCCGCCAGCGGCACCGGCGCCCGGAGCCAGCGAGGCAGAATCGCGGGCCGGCGATTCTGCGGGGACTGCCCGATGCGGGCGAACAACCGCGCGTCGAAGTCCTCGGAAACGGGCAGGGCATCCCATTCATCCAGCGCCTCCCATACCGCGCTCTGCTGCTCACCGAAGGCGCGGCAGTCGGGGCATTGCTGCATGTGGCGCTCGATCATTGCCCGCGTCGCCGGATCGAGCCTCCGCGCGCAGTAAACCAGAAGCAGCTCCGCGTTCTCGCCGGACTGCATCGGGCACCGCATCGAGCCTGCCTCCCTCAGACCATGTGCGCCAGCTTCGCCCGCAACTTCTCGTACGCCCGGAACAGCAGCGACTTGACGGCCGATTCCGAGCAGCCCAGCACGCGCGCGATTTGGGCGTACGCCATTTCCAGGTACTTGTGCATGAGCACGGCTGCCCGCTGCTTGGGCGGCAGCGCCATCACCGCGGCCCGGATCTGCCGGCGCCTGGCCTGCTCCAGCAATTCCTGTTCCGCCGTGGGCCGCCCGTCCGGGAACTGCCGCAACGGCAGGCCGGGCGTCTCCTGGTCCAAGCTCCCACCGCCACGCTCGTTGCGCCCGTCGCGCAGCCAGTTCAAAGCCAGGCGGGTCGCGATCCGGTAGAGCCAGGTCGTGAACCGAGCCGTGGGCTCGTAGCGGGCACGGGCCCGGTATACCCGCAGGAAAACCTCCTGCGCCAGCTCTTCGGCCACCCCCTGGTTTTGAACCAGCCGGTAAAGGTAGTGCACGAGCGGGGTCCGGTGGCGCTCCAGTAACAGCGCGAAGCCGGTAGCATCCCCTTCCTTGACGCGCAGCATCAGTTGCGCGTCCGGCTCCAGGGCGGCCACCGAAGCCATACTGTTGTTAACCCAGCTCCCCACCGCAGTGTTGCGCCGCTCCTATTGGTAGGCCAGCGTCTTACTCGCCTTTCAGCGAGCGTTCCATCAGCGCCCGGACCGCCTCTTGTGGCAACTGCCCTTCGAACAGGACGGCGTGGACTTGCTGGCAGATAGGCAGCTCCACGCCGTGACGCGCAGCCAACTGGAGCGCGGCCCGACAAGCGTTCACCCCTTCGGCCACCATTTGCATCCCCGCCAAGATCTCCGCCAACGGCCGGCCCTGCGCCAGTTCTATTCCCAGCGCACGGTTGCGGCTCAACTGGCCGGTGCAGGTGAGCACCAGATCGCCCAGGCCCGCCAATCCCGCCAGGGTGGAAGGCCTCCCGCCCATGGCGACCGCCAGGCGCGTCATTTCCGCCAGGCCGCGGGTCACCAGGGCGGCGATGGTGTTGCCTCCCAGGCCGAGGCCGTGGCAGATGCCCGCCCCGATCGCGATCACGTTCTTGAGGGCGGCCCCGAGCTCGACGCCCACCACGTCGCTGTTGCGGTAGAGGCGCAGCGTGGGGCCGGAGAAGGCCCGTTGCACACGGGCAGCCAGGTTGTCATGGCGCGAAGCCACCGCCAGAGCGGTCGGGTCCCCCCGCGCTACCTCCCGGGCGAAGCTCGGCCCGGAGAGGACGGCGACGCGCGGCGGGAATCTCTCGCCCACGACCTGCTCGATGACCTCGGAAATGCGGAGCAGGGTCTCGCATTCCAGGCCCTTGCTAGCGCTGACCAGGGCCATGGAGGCACTCAGGTGCGGGAGCATCCGGCGCCAGACCTGCCGCACGGCGTGCGACGGCATCACGCCGAGAACGATCTCCGCCCCCTCCAACGCTTCGGCCAGCTCGGCCGTCACGTCCACATTGCCGGGCAGCGGGAAAGCGGGCAGGTAAAGGTCGTTTTCCCGCGAGACGCGCATGCGCGCCGCCAACTCGCCCTCCCAAGCCCACAGCGAAACTCGCTGGAAGTGCGGCGCCAGCACGATGGCCAGGGCAGTTCCCCAGCTACCTGCGCCGATGATGGCCAGCCGGCTCAGTCTTTCCGGCCCTTCCATGAGAAGACGTTTTCCGTGCCTGCGCGCAGGCGCTGGATGTTCTCCTTGTGCCTCCAGACGATGAAAGCTCCACCCGCGGCGGCAGCCGCCACTACCGGCCAGGGCGGGTGTACGATGAGCCAGACGGCCAGCGGGAAGGTACCCGAGGAGACGATCGAGCCCATCGAGATGTAGCGCGTGCGCCAGACCACGATCACGAACACGACCACGGCCGCTGCTATCGCCAGCGGCGCCAGGCACAGGAAGGATCCCAGGAACGTCGCCACCGCCTTGCCGCCGCGGAAGTGCAGGAAGATCGGGAAGGCGTGGCCCGCCATCGCGGCCACGGTGGCGGCGCTCATCACCGCGGCCGACCCGCCCGCCAGCTTGCCCGCGAGCCAGACCGCGAGGTAGCCCTTGGCGATATCGAGCAGGAGCGTGAGGATTCCCGCCGCGCGGCCCGTCGTGCGCAGAACATTCGTCGCGCCGATGTTCCCGCTGCCCATGGTGCGCACGTCACGCCCCGTCCGCCATTTCACCAGCAGGTAGCCGAACGGGATCGCGCCCAGCAAATAGGCCAGCAGGATGGATACGGCCAGGTTCATGGGGCGAAGCGGAACTCCGACAGCTTAGTATAGACGGACCCGGCTGGGCGCAGCTCGCTCAGGTACAGGTGGAAGCGATCGGCGAAGAAAGCGCCGAATTCCACCGTCTCCAGTTGCGCGATGGCCTGCCGCAGCCCAGCCAGGGGCACCGGTTCCTTGATGCGCGCCAGCGTCAGGTGCGGCGAAAAGGGGCGCGTCTCAGCAGGTACGCCGAGCCTGGCCAGCGCGGCGTCGGTACGGCGCGCCAGCTCCGCCAGCCCCGGGCCCGCCTCCACCCCCACCCAGAAGACCCGCGGCGCGTGCGGGTTGGGGAAGAATCCCAGGCCGCGCAGGCAGATCGGAATCGGATCGAAAGCGCCCAGGCCTCTCAAAGCCGACTCCAGCTCCACGCGCCGCTGCTCGGGCCACTCTCCGATGAACTTCGTCGTGATGTGGAGATTCTCCGGCGGGCTCCATTTCAGGCGCGCTGTGGGCTTGAGCCGCTCGAGCAAGCGCGTGAGCGCTCCCAGCACGTCCGGGGGCAGATCAATGGCGGTGAACAGGCGCATTGTATCTTAAGAGTAAGTCAAAGCAGCAGCCCATGGAGTGGCGCGACCGCGTCCCTTTGAGCCAGCTCGAAGCGGAGACCGAAATCCTGCCCCAGGCTTTCTTCGAGCGGCCGACCGTGGAGGTGGCGCGCGAGCTGCTGGGCAAGATTCTGGTCCACGGGCGCGCCGCGGGAATGATCGTGGAAGTCGAGGCCTACCTGGGCAGGGAGGACCGCGCGGCGCACGCATCCCGCGGGCTGACCGCGCGCACGCGTGTGCTGTTCGGCCCGCCGGGCCGCGCCTACGTTTACTTCATTTACGGCATGCACGAGTGCCTGAACATCGTGGCCGAGCCCGATGGCGTGCCCGGCTGCGTGCTCATCCGCGCGCTGGAGCCGCTGGCCGGCGTTGCCCTAATGAAGCGGCGCCGCCCGGCTGCCCGTTCGCTGGCCGATCTGACTTCCGGCCCCGGCCGGCTGACCGCCGCCCTGGGCATCACGCGCCGGCATTACGGAGCGGACCTGACGCGTCCCGGCCCCTTCACCGTACGGCGCTGGCATCGCGAGCCAGCATTCGAAATCGCCTGCTCGCCGCGGATCGGGATCCGCCACTGCGCGGACTGGCCACTGCGCTTTTACGTCGCCGGCAATCCCTTCGTTAGCCGGCCATGAGTCGCCCCGAGCCGCGATATGCTGAGGGAAAGGGCCTATGCTGAAGCCGAC
>JBMFPL010000269.1:0-5353 GCA_049969115.1 Bryobacteraceae bacterium
ATCCGTTGAGGTTTCGGCGCGCCCGGCTTTGCCCAGCACAGTTTCCACTTCCGGGAAGCTCTTGATGATCCGGTCCTGGACCTGCAACAATCGCTGCGCCTCGGTGATGGAGATTCCGGGCAGCGTGCTGGGCATGTACAGCAGCGTTCCCTCATCGAGCGGCGGCATGAACTCCGAACCGAGGTTCAGAAACATCGGTACCGTTCCCAGCACGAGGGCGAGGGCTGCGCTGATGACCAGCCATGGCCGGCGCAGCACCCACGAGCAGGCCGGCTCGTAAATGCGCATCAGCGCGCGACTGACCGGATGCTTCTCTTCAGGATGGATGCGCCCGATGAAAACCGCGGTGGCGGCGCGGGCCAGCCACAAGGGCCGGAATTTAAACGCACGCGCGTGAGTGAAGCTAAGGCGAAGCGCGGGATCCAGCGTGATAGCCAGCACCGCGGCCACGATCATGGAAAGATTCTTGGTGTAGGCCAGCGGCTTGAACAGCCGGCCTTCCTCGGCCTCCAGAGTCAGCACTGGGAGGAAGGAGACAGCGATCACCAGCAAGGCGTAAAAGCTGGGTCCGCCCACCTCCTTGACGGCCCCGATCACCACCTGCCGGAACTCCTCGCGCCGCCCGCTGCGTTCCCATTCCTCCAGCTTCTTGTGCGTCTGCTCGACCACCACGATGGCGGCGTCCACCATGGCGCCGATGGCGATGGCGATCCCTCCCAGCGACATGATGTTGGAGGTCAGCCCCATGGCCTTCATCGGGATGAAGCAGATCACCACCGCCGCGGGGATGGTAAGGATCGGAATCAATGCGCTGGGCAGGTGCCAGAGGAAAAGCAGGATTACCAGGGAAACGATGGCGAGTTCTTCCAGCAGCGTATGGCGCAGGGTCTCGATCGCCCGCAAGATAAGTTCCGAACGGTCGTAAGCGGTGACCACCTTGACGCCGTCCGGCAGGCCGGGCGCCAGCTCCTCCAGCCTGTGTTTGACCCGCTCGATCACCCGCAAGGCGTTCTCGCCCTGCCGCATGATGACGATGCCCGAGACCACGTCGCCCTGGCCGTTCCAATCCGCCACGCCGCGCCGCAGGTCGGGGCCCAGCGTCACTGAGCCCACGTCCGCCACCCGGACGGGCGTCCCTGCGGCAGTCCGCGCCAGCACGATGCTTTCGATATCCTGGAGCGAACGTACGTAACCCAGCCCGCGGACCATGTACTCGGCGCCGCTCAGCTCCACCAGACGCCCGCCTACGTCGTTGTTACTTGCACGCACTGCCTCGACTACGCGGTGAAGCGGGATGTTATAAGCCCGCAGGCGCGTGGGGTCGAGCTGCACTTGGTACTGGCGCACGAATCCGCCCACCGCGGCTACTTCCGCCACGCCGGGCACCGCCGTCAGGTGGTATCTCAAGTACCAGTCCTGGAGGGCGCGCAACTGCTCAAGGCTGTGCCGGCCGGAGGGATCGAGCAAGACGTATTGGAAAACCCACCCTAGGCCCGTGGCGTCGGGACCCAGTTCCGTGCGCACGCCCTGCGGGAGCCTGGGCAACACGGCCGAAAGATACTCCAGCGTGCGCGAGCGCGCCCAATAAGGATCCGTGCCGTCCTCGAAGATGACGTAGACGAACGAGTAACCGAAGTCGGAAATGCCCCGCACCGCCTTGACCCGCGGAGCGCCCAACATGGCAGTGACAATAGGGTACGTGACCTGATCCTCCATGATGTCCGGGCTGCGGTCCCAGCGCGAGTAAACGATCACCTGGGTCTCGCTCAGGTCGGGAAGCGCATCCAGGGACACTCGCTCGATGGCCCACAAGCCAGCCAGCACCGCACCCGCAACCGAGGCCAGGACGATGAAGCGGTTGTTGGCCGAAAACTCGATGATGCGGTCAATCATGCTGGTGCGTCCCGTGCGCGGGCGCCGGCGGTTGTCCCGCGCCTGTCGCGCCCCGCAACTGGCTCTCGGCGTCCAGCAAGAAGTTGCCGGAAACCGCGATCCGTTCGCCTGGCCGGAGGCCCCGCAGGATCACCACCCTGCCTTCCACCCGCTCGCCCGTTTCCACTTGCCGCGGCTCCAGGTAGCCGTCCCCGCGATCCACGAACACCGTCTTGCGCTCGCCCGTGTCGAGCACCGCCTCTGCGGCAACTGTCAACTCGTGGGGCAGCGGAACGAGCAAATCCACGTCCGCATACATCTCGGGCTTGAGAAGCAAACCGGGATTGTCAGCCTCGAGCCGGATTTTCAGCGTGCGCGTGACCGGGTCCAGCTCAGGCTGAACATAGCTGACGCGGGCGCGGACATGCTGCGAAGGCAGGTGAGTCATGCGCACATGGGCCTCCTGGCCCTCGCGGATCCAGGGGGCGTCGGATTCGAAAACCTCGGCGAGGATCCACACGCGACTCAGGTCGGCCAGCGTGTACAGCTCGGTTTCCGGCGTTACGCGCATCGCCGGGAAGGCATTGCGGCGCAGCACGTAGCCGGGTGCCGGTGAGTAAAGAGTAACTTCGCGGATGGGCTGACCTGTTGCCAGCACCGTCTCGATCTGCTCTTCGGAGAGATCGAACAAGCGCAGGCGCGTGCGCGCTGCTTCCACCAGGCTTTCGCCGCGCCGCCGGGCCTCCGGCCAGCGAGCGTTCTCCAACAGCCCCAGTGCCTTTCGTGCCAGCAGGAGCTCATGCTGGGAGGCGAGCAGCTCGGGGCTGTAAAGCGTCAGCAAGCGCTCACCCCGCGCCACGGCGCGTCCCGTGAAATCCACGAAGACCTGCTGGATCCAGCCTTGCACGCGGGCGTGCACCTTGATCAGGCGGGTCTCGTCATAGCTGACGCGCCCGAGGGCCCGGATACGCTTGATCAGCGGCACCACGCGGGCCACGTCGTAGCGGACTCCGATCAGTTGCTGCTTGTCCGGGTTGAGGTGCACCGTACCCGGCGCAACTTCTTCGTACACCGGCTCCAGTTCGTTGCCGGTCTCCGGGTTTAAGCCGGGTCTGTCCGAGCGATACTCGGGCTGCTGGGGATCACGCCAATACAGGATTCGCCCTTTGGGTCGCGCCGGGGCTACTTCAGGCTCGGCGTAGACCGGCTCCAGTTTCATGCCGCAGTCAGGCGCGATGCCGGGGCGGTCGGATTTATAAGAAGGGTGCATGGGATCCACCCAGTAGAGGATCCTCCTGCCCTGGGCGTCTTGCGCCACCCGCGCCTTGCCGGGCACGCGGAGAAAATAACCCGCCAGAAAACCAGCCCCGATGGCCGCCATCAGAATCAGCACTCGCCTTCTCATTGCGGCAATACCCCTCCGGTGAGTTCTTCCAGCCGGCTCACGGCCGAGTGGTAGCCAGCCAGCTCGGCGTAGTAACTCAACTCGTGCTCCAGAAGGCCTTGGAAGTTACTGAGCACGGTCAGCAGATCGCTCGCGCCGGTCTGGTAGGAGGCCAGCGATGCTTGCAGGGTAAGATTGGCGAGCGGGATCACGTTCTCCCTGAAAAGCCGCGCCAGGCGCGCCGCCGTCCCGGCCGCAAGGTATTCCTGCTGTATGCGCAACCGCAGGCTGAGCGCTTCCGCTTCGTGGCTGCGCCGCTCGGCGGAAACCCGTTCCAGGTTCTCGGCCACCGCCGCGCGCCACCTGTGCCCATTCAGGAAAGGCAAAGTGAATTCGGCACGGAACATGTACATCGAACCCATGCGCCCCATGCTGAAGTAGCCCGCGCTCAAGCCCCAGTCCGGGCTGAACTGGCGGTGGGCCAGGTTGAGCGCCAGTTCGGCGCCGGCGATGCTCTTTTCGCGCTGCACCAGCACGGGAGAATTCCTCGCGGCAGCTTCCAGCAAGCTAGCCAGCGGAGGCAGCTCGACGGGCGGCGGCAGCGGTTCCGGCGCGCCGATTCCAGCGCCCGCCGGGCGGGCGAGGATCTGCTGGATCTCGGCCTCCTGGATGGCTCGCTCCTGCTCTAGCCGGGCCAGGCGCGCCTCGAGCAGCGTCATTTCCGTTTGGAGTTTGAACACGTCAGCCTGGGGCGCCAGACCCGCTCGGTACCGTGCCTCGCTGCTTTCGAGCATTTCTTCGAGCAGCTTCCGGTAGCGCTCGAGAACGCCCGCGGCCGCATGGGCATAGGCAAGCCGGTAGTAAGCTTGCTTGAGCCTGGCCACCAGTTGCAGCCGCACCGCCTGGTACTGCTGATAGAGGGCTTCGGCTTCCTGGTAGGCGAGCGCAGCACGCAGGCGGCGCTTGCCCGGAGCGGGGAACTCCTGCATGAACATCAGTCCGGCATTGGCCATGGGCTGTGCACCAAGACCAGCCAGCGGGTATGGCCTGCCCACGCTGGCGTAACCCACGGAAAGCACAGGGTCTGGCAAAGCGCCCTCTTGCGCCATTCGCTGCCGTGCAGATTGGTAGCGCTGCAATGCCAGTTGAACTTTCGGATGTCTGTGCAGCGCCTCCGCGATGAGATCGGCCAGGCGCGTGGCCGGCGGCGATGCCGCATCCGCGGCCACGGCGCCGAGCATACCCGCAAACCACGTAGCTCTGAGCAGGGATTTCACGCAGCACTTCCTTCCACTGACAATGCACGCATGCGGCCAAGGCTCGGTGCTTGGATCGGCTGGGCTTGCGCCGGCTGGCAGCTCGGCCGCCTGCCCCTTTTCGGACAGCGGCTGCCCCTTTACGGCCGGCGGGGCGGAGGGTCCGAGGTTTGCCCGCACGGGCGCCGCTGTGCTAAAGTCATGGTCTTCGACCCGGACGCCGGCGACGCCAAGCTGGGATCAGGCGCCTTCCCGGCCGCCGGGTGATCGCACGCGATCCCATGGCCGAACAAGCACCCGAGGGGAAGCCGCAGCCCGCAGCAAGGCCCTCCGCAGCGAAAGCGCCGGCAGCCATGGCCACGCAGCCGTGGGAGGACGAGCTGACAGGCCGGTTACGCGACCGCTTTCCGGATCAGATCCTCGAGTTCAGCTCCTATCTGGGACAGAAAATCCTGATTGCGCGGCCCGAAGCCGTCGTGCCTATCCTGGAGTTCCTCAAGGCCGAGGCCGAGTTCGACTATCTGGTGGACGTCACGGCAGTGGATTACCCGGACCGGCCGGAACGCTTCGAGCTGGTCTACATCCTGTACAGCTTCGCGCGCAATGAGCGCATCCGGATCAAGACACGCATCGGCGAAGACTTCCGCCCCGCTTCCGCCGTGGGCGTGCATCCTACCGCCAACTGGCTGGAGCGCGAGGTCTTCGACATGTTCGGCATCGAGTTCGAAGGGCACCCTGACATGCGGCGGATCCTGCTGCCGGAAGACTGGGAAGGACACCCGCTGCGCAAGGACGCGAGCATTCTGGACATGGATCAGAACTGGGTGCGGCGGCACCTGGA
>JBMFPL010000270.1:0-5313 GCA_049969115.1 Bryobacteraceae bacterium
GGTCACCCACTTGGCCGCCGCCCTCGGCGTAGAACGGCGTGCGGTCCAGCACCACCTCGCCGCTTTCTCCAGGCTCCAGCCGCTGCTGCGCCTGCTGATCGCGGACCAGGCCGGCCATCGTGCCCGTCGCCTCCAGCGTTTCGTAACCGAGGAACTCGGTGCGCCCGCGCGCCAGCAGCTCCTGCCACACCGGGGCGATGACTGCCTTCTCCGCTCCTTTCCAGCTTGCCCGCGCCCGCTCGCGCTGGCGCTGCATCTCCCGCTCGAAGCCTTCGCGATCCACCACCAGGCCGTATTCGCGCGCCATCTCCTCCTGTTCGTCGAGCGGGAGCCCGTAAGTGTCGTAGAGCTTGAAGGCCACGTGGCCCGGCAGCACGCCGTGGGCGGCAGCCTTGGCTTCGTCGTGGAAGACGCGCTCCGCCACGGCGAAGGTGGTGGCGTAACGGTGCTCCTCGTCGCGCACGATGCGCGCCACGCGCGGCACGCTCTCCATCAGCTCGGGATATGCTGGACGCATGAGCTCGGCCACCACGCCGGTCAGCTCGTATAGGAACGGTTCCTCCACGCCGATCCGCCGCGCGTGCCGCATGGCCCGGCGCATGATCTTGCGCAGCACGTAGCCGCGTCCATCATTGGAGGGAATCACGCCGTCATGGATCAAAAAAGTGGCGGCCCGGGCATGATCCGCTACGATGCGCAGCACCACGTCGGTGCGCGGATCTTCGCCGTAGGCCACCCCGAAGCGCCGCGCAGCCGCGTCAATGATGGGCCGGATCAGGTCGGTGTCGAAGTTCGACAGTTTGCCTTGCAGCACTGCCGCCAGCCGCTCGAGCCCCATGCCCGTGTCAATCGAGGGGCGGGGCAGGGGGGTGAGCGTGCCGTCCGTGGACCGGTTGTACTGCATGAAGACTAGGTTCCAGATCTCTACGTAGCGGCCGGATTCCGCGGGGAAAGGCGGGTCGTAGCCGGGGATTTCCGAGGCGCCTGGTCCCAGGTCGTAGTGAATCTCCGAGCAGGGCCCGCAGGGACCGGTCTCTCCCATCTGCCAGAAGTTGTCCTTTTCGTCCCCGCGGAAAATGCGGTCGCGCGGGATGCGCGCAATCTTGTGCCAGAGCTCGGCCGCCTCGTCGTCGTCCCGGAACACCGTGATGTAAATGCGATCCTTGGGCAACCCGTAATGGTTGGTGACTAGGTCCCAGGCGAACTCGATCGCTTCGGCCTTGAAGTAATCGCCAAAGCTGAAGTTACCCAGCATTTCGAAGAAAGTATGGTGGCGGCGGGTGTAGCCTACGTTTTCCAAATCGTTGTGCTTGCCGCCGGCGCGCACGCATTTCTGCGCCGAAGCCGCGCGCGTGTAGTCGCGGCGCTCCAGTCCCAGGAAGACGTCCTTGAACTGGTTCATGCCCGCGTTGGTGAACAGCAGGGTGGGATCGTTGGCGGGCACCAGCGAAGACGAGCGCACGATGCGGTGCCCCCTTTCGGCGAAGAAATCCAGAAACTTCTGGCGTATTTCGTGACCCGTCACATTACCCATTCTGGCACAGCGCCCTTTCGACCGCGACGCTCCCGGCCGCCGGCCCGCCGCAACCGGGGAACCGGAACGAACGGCCGGCGGCGCCTGCGGCCAGGCGGAAGCCCGCCTGGCAGCGGTTCCCGAGCCGGCCAGTGCGGGAGGCGCCCAACCGGGCCGGCAGACGATAGTGGCGCTGCCGCCCCTGCCAAACCGCCTGCCGCCACTGGCTCCTGCCCGCACTTGCTGACCGGACGATGCGGGTATTATCGTGGGTTCCATGCTGTTCGGCATCCATTCGCTGCTGTTCCGTGAAACTTTCGTCGAGGCCGACCTGCCCTTGCTGGACAAGTGCAAGGCGCTGGGCTTTGACGCAGTCGAGATCATTCCTTTCGATCCCGACAACTTCCCCGCTGCCAAGGTGCGACGCGCTGCGGCCGATCTCGGTCTGGTGATCAACACCGGCTATGGCATGCCGGCCGAGTACAACATCATCTCGCCCGATCCCAAGGTGCGGCGCAACGGCATCGAGTTCTCCAAGCGCCTGATTGACCTCAGCAACCAGGCTGGCGCGCGCGTCTTTGGCGGCATGATTTACTGCGGCTGGGGTTATTTGACGGGTAAGATGCGCTCCGAGGAGGAATGGAACTGGGCCATCGAGGGCTATCGCGAGATCGCCGACTACGCGCTGCGGCAGAACCCGGGCTTGATCCTGGGCATCGAGCCGGTCAACCGCTTCGAATCCCACTTCATCAACACCGTGGCCGACGCGGTGCGCTTCGTGCGCGAGGTCGGGTTGCCCAACGTGCGCGTCCACCTGGATACTTTCCACATGATCCGCGAGGAGAACAGCATCTGGGGGGCGGTACTCGAGGCCGGGCCTCTGCTCGGCTACGTCCACGCTTGCGAGAACCAGCGTGGCATCCCGGGCACCGGCCTGGTGCCCTGGCTGGATTTCTTCCGCGCCCTCAAGCGCGTCGGTTACGACGGTTGCGTGACCATCGAGTCTTTCGACCCGAACATGGAAAAGATCGCCCGCCTGTGCTGCATCTGGCGCAAACTGGCCGATTCGCCGGAGCAGCTCGCGCAGGAGGGGCTGAATTTCCTCAGAACCGTGTGGCACCAAGTGCAGTTGGAGGGCCAGGCCTGAAGTCGAAGGCGTAACGAAAGCCGTTCTGCACCAGCCGCTCGATCTCTGGCGGGGTCAGGCCGAAGGCGCGCGCGGCTAGTTCGTACTCCCCGCTCAGCGTGATGCCGAACAGACCGGGATCGTCCGTGTTCAGCACCACCGGTACGCCCGCTTGCAGGAAGACGGGCAGCGGGTGAAGGCTCAGAGCAGCGACCGCGCCCGTGGCTACGTTGCTGCTCAGGCAGACTTCCACGGCGACGTCCCGCTCGCGCAGTGCCGCCAGCAATCCGGGATCCTCGACTGCCCGCACCCCGTGCCCGACGCGCTCGGCGCCTGCTTCCAGCGCGCCCCAGACCGAGGCCGCGCCGTCCGTCTCGCCGGCGTGAATGGTCACGCGCAGGCCCTGCTTGCGCGCGTAGCGGAAAACTTCGGTGAACCACTGCACCGGCCCGGCCTGCTCGTCGCCGCCGATTCCGAAAGCGACCACCCCGTCCTTGCGGTGAGCGGCCGCCAGCTCGGCCACCGCCATGGCCTCCGCGGCTCCGAACTGGCGGACGGCATCCAGGATCCAGCGCACTTGGACGCGCGAGGCGCTCGCCTCCCGGCGGACAGCCGCGAAGATCGCCTCGAAATCCTGCTTGCGGCGCAGCATGACGCCTGCCGAGAGCGTGATTTCCGCGTAGCGCACGTTTTCTGCCTCCAGCCGCTCGAGCAGCCGGCGGGCTGCCAGGGCGAAATCGGCGGGCGTGCGCAGGAACTGCAATACCCAGGTGAACGAGAGCAGAAAGCCGGCGAAATCATGACTCGGCCGGTAGTGCGCCGCGATTTCTTCGCGCCCCAGCGCAGGCTCCAGCTCGCGAAGCGTCTCGGGCGTCACGGAGCCTTCCAGGTGCAGGTGCAGCTCCGCCTTGGGCAACGCCTGATAGAAGTCGCTCACCTCAGCCATAATAAACGGCTGATGACTCGCGACGAGATCGAAGCCATAGCAGGCGGTTACCACGGCGACCCGTTCCGCATCCTGGGCCCGCACGCCAGCGCGCGCCGGCGATCGCCCGGCTGGGAAGTGCGCACCTTCCAGCCGCAGGCCGCCGAGGTATCCGTGGTGCTGGAAGGCCGCGTGGTGCCCATGAAGAAGCTTCACCCTCACGGTTTTTTCCTGGCCACGCTGGACGGCGAGCCGCGACCCTACCGCCTGCGGCTGAAGCTCTGGAACGGCGAAGTGGTCGAGCGGGAGGATCCTTACCGCTTCCCCCTCTTGCTGAGCGATTTCGACTTACACCTGCACGCTGAAGGCACCCTCTACGAGGCGTACAACTCGCTAGGTGCTCACCTCATGGAAATCGGGGGCGTTCAGGGCGTGCGCTTCGCCGTGTGGGCACCCAACGCCGAGGTGGTTTCGGTCATAGGCGACTTCAACGGCTGGGACCCGCGCGTTCATCCCATGCGCTTGCGCAGCGCGGGCGTCTGGGAAATCTTCATTCCCGGCCTGGCCGAGGGCACCATTTACAAGTACTATGTGCGCTCCCGCTTCCATGGTTACCGTGCCGAGAAGGCCGATCCTTACGCTTTTTTCTTCGAGTGCCCGCCCAAGTCGGCCTCCGTGGTATGGAACCTGGACCGCTACCAGTGGAACGACCAGGAGTGGATGGAGCGGCGGGGCCGCACCGATTGGCTCAAGCAGCCCCTCTCGATCTACGAAGTCCACCTGGAAAGCTGGTTGCGCGGCCCGCACAACCAGGTCCTGACTTACCGCGAGCTGGCCGAATCGCTGGTTCCTTACGTGCGCGATATGGGTTACACCCATATCGAGCTGCTGCCCATCCTGGAACATCCCTATTCAGGATCCTGGGGCTACCAGGTGATCGGTTATTTCGCGCCCACGGCGCGCTTCGGCACTCCCGACGATTTCATGTACTTCGTGGATCGTTGCCACCAGGCGGGCCTGGGCGTCATCATGGACTGGGTTCCCGCGCACTTTCCCAAGGACGCGCACGGTTTGGTCTGGTTCGATGGCACCGCCCTTTACGAGCACGAGGACCCGCGCCGGGGCGAGCATCGCGACTGGGGCACCCTCATTTTCAATTACGGCCGCAACGAAGTGCGCGTGTTCCTTATTTCCAGCGCCCTGTTCTGGCTCCGCCGATACCACATTGACGCCCTGCGCGTGGATGCCGTCGCCTCCATGCTCTACCTGGATTACTCGCGAAAACCGGGCGAGTGGGTTCCCAACATTTACGGGGGTAACGAGAATCTGGAGGCCATCGAGTTTCTGAAACGGTTCAACGAACTCGCCCACCGCGAACCCGGCGCCTTCACCGTGGCCGAGGAGTCGACCGCTTTTCCCGGCGTTTCGCGCCCGGTCTATCTGGGCGGCTTGGGGTTCACCTTCAAGTGGAACATGGGCTGGATGCACGACATGTTCCAGTACTTTTCCAAGGATCCCATTTATCGCAAGTATCACCATAACAACATAACTTTCAGCCTGCTTTACGCCTTCAACGAAAACTTCATCCTGCCCGTTTCCCATGACGAGGTGGTTCACGGCAAACGCTCGCTGATCGGCAAGATGCCGGGTGACGAGTGGCAGCGCTTCGCCAATGTCCGGGCCTTTCTCGCTTACATGTACGGGCATCCGGGCAAGAAACTGCTTTTTATGGGCCAGGAAATCGGCCAG
>JBMFPL010000271.1:0-5312 GCA_049969115.1 Bryobacteraceae bacterium
AGCCTGCCGCATGACAATAATTCAAAAAACTGTCCAGGAAATCGGGTGCGGTACACACGCCCGCCCGCACCACGTTCCCCCAGCCGGCAGGAGAAGATGCGGAAGCCAGCGCGGTACTGGCAGGCTGCCCGGCGCCGTTGGGCGAGCCGGTGCGCGCCGGCGAATGGCAATTGCGAGGGGTCTGGTCGCCGGCAGGGATCGTTCTAGCTGCTCGTGCGGCTTCGGGAGCGAGTTGGCAGACGCCGCCGTTGCCGCTCGCAGCGGTGGAGCCGGTTCGCCTTGCCTCTCGAGAGGGAGCGCTGCTGTTCACGCTGGAACGGCGATTCTCCACCCTGGACGGCGAGCGGGGGCTGCGTCCTTGGGTCTACCGTGTCACCGGGCGCGGGCTGGCGCCGGTCTGGCGCGGGACAGCGCTATCCTGGCCGCTGGTGGACGCCGCCGTTCTGCCCGATGGCACGCTGTGCGCGCTCCACCGTACGGACTCTTTCGCCGCGCCCGATCCCGGGGCGCCAGCCGCGCGGGTGGCGGCCTACCGCTGGAACGGCTTCGGGTTCTCGGGTGTGGAGGACGCCCGGCTGGAACAGTCTTGCCGCGATTTGTTCCTGCGCTGACGGCTCAGGCAGCGCGCAACGGAGCCAGCACGCGTTCCGGCGTCAGGGGCAGCCGCAGCAGGCGCGCGCCGGTGGCGTCATGGGTCGCGTTGGCCAGCACCGCGCCCATGTTCACGATCGGCGGCTCGCCGCAGCCTGAAGCGGGCGCTTCCGGGTTGTCGAGCAGAATGGCCTCGATGCGCGGCATCCAGGAGAAGCGGGGGATGACGTAGGTGTCGAAGTTGCGCTCGAGAATCTCGCCGCCGCGGAAGCGCACTTCCTCGGTGAGGGCGTAGCCCATGCCCATCATGATGCTGCCCTCGATCTGCTGGGGCGAGCCGTCGGAATTGACCACCAGCCCCTGGCGCTGCGCGCAGACTACGCGGCTAACCTGGACGCGGCCCGTCTTGCTGTCCACGGCCACTTCGGCCATCATCGCCACGTAGGTGCCCAGGTAAATGGCGCAGGAGACGCCCACGCCGCGGCCGCTGGGCGCGCGGGCCGGCTTCCAGCCGAACTTGCTCGCTGCCGCCTCCAGCACGCGGCGCATGCGCGCGTCGCTGAGATGCCGCATGCGGAATTCCACCGGGTCCGCGCCTGCCCGCGCAGCCAGCGTATCAATGTGCGACTCGCGCGCGAAGGTGTTCGTGTTGACCGAAGGGGCGCGCCACGGCCACACCGCGAACGGGTGCATGCCCGTGGGATTGCCGCCGCTCCAGCCCCCGGCTGAGCGCGTTCGCTGGTGGGGGATGTCGTAGAACTGGCGCGCCTCCCGGTCGCCGGCGGCGTACACATCGAACTCCCAGAGCACGAGCTTGCCGGCGGCGTCGAGCCCGGCGCGCACCCGCACCACGGCAGCCGGCCGGAACGTGTCGTAGAAGAACTCCTCGGAACGATCCCAGACGACTTGCACCGGCCGTCCCGTGAGCTTCGCCAGCCTGGCGGCTTCGATGGCCTGCCGGATGCGCTTTTGCCGCCGAATCCGCCACCCACGTAGGTGGTGATCACGTGCACCCGTTCCGCCGGCACGCCGAGCGCTTGCGCGATCTGTTGTTTCAGCGGGAAGGGCGTCTGCGTTCCGGCCCAGACCGTCACCTTGTCGCCCTCGACGCTGGCCGTCGCCGAATGCGTTTCCAGCGCGGCGTGCGCCACGTAGCTGTTGAGGTAGCGCGCCTCGGTCAGGCGCTCCTAAAGCCTTGCACCTTCCTCCAAGTTGCCCGCCTGGTGCACTATGCGCAGGGGCGGCGCGGCCTTGACCAGGTGATCGAAGATGTTCTCTTCATTCAACGTGGCCGGCGGCCGCTCCCATTCCGCCCGGATCAGGTCCAGCGCCCGCTCAGCCGCTTCGCGATGCTCGTGCAGCACGGCGATCATGTCGCCATCGCGCACCACGCGCCCGCCCGCTACCTTTTCAGCCGCGGACGTGTCGGCGGTCTTCAACGACGCCCCGTGGGCCGGGGGCCGCAGGATGCGCGCCTGGAGCATACCGGGCAAGCGGATGTCGCCTGCGTAACGGGCTTGGCCGGTCACCTTTTCCAGCGCATCCTGGCGCCTGGGCGAGCGGCCGATGACGCGGAACGTCGCGGGCGACTTCAACGGCGCTTTCTCCACGCGGCGTTCGATGCGCTTGCCTGCCACGAGCTCGCCATAGCTGAGGCGGCGGCCCGAGCCGGGATCGCGCACCACGCCATCCGCCACTTGGAATTTGTCGGCGGGAACCTTCAGGCGTTCGGCCGCCATCTCGAGCAGCAGGGCCCGGGCGCGGGCGCCCGCGGCGCGCAGCACCGGACCGAACTGGCGGATGCTGAGAGAACCGAAAGTTCCCATATCCCAGGGGCACACCTCGGTGTCGCCCATCACCATGTTCACCGCGTCCAGCGAGACATCCAATTCTTCGGCCACCAGTTGCGCCAGCGCGGTCATCGAGCCCCGGGCCGAGTTCGACCTTGCCCACGAAGCAGGTTACGCGGTTGTCGGGAGCGATGCGGAGATAGGCATTGAAGTCTTCCGGATAGCCGGCACGCTGCGGCAGGCGCGCCGGCTCCTGGGCGACGAGCAATTCCTCCAGCGGGATGATGATGAACAGCCCGGGAGCGGCCAGGAACTGGCGGCGGCTGAGCGCGGCTTCCTCCGGCTTCATCGCGAACCTCCTTGCTTCACTGCGGCGGCCGCCTGTTCGATCGCCTCTAGGATGCGCGGGTGCGAGCCGCAGCGGCAGAGATTCTCATCCATGGCCCGTATGATTTCCTCCCGCGTGGCGCGCGGGCTCTTCACCAGAAGCGCGTACGCGTTCATGATCATTCCCGGTGTGCAGAAGCCGCACTGGAAGGCGTGGCGTTCGAGGAAAGCCTGCTGGAGCGGCTGCAGCCGCCCGTCGCCGGTTAGGCCTTCGATGGTGAGCACCCGCTTGCCTTCCACTGCGCCCACAGGCGTGGCGCAGGAACGCACCGCCTCGTTGTCCACGACCACCGTGCAAGCCCCGCCGAGACCGGCGCCACAGCCGAATTTAGTGCCAGTGAGGCCCAGGTCCTCGCGCAGCACCCAGAGCAGGGTACGGCCGGGGTCCACGCTCAGGCGCACGAGTTATCCGTTGAGTTCGAAGGCGATGGTTGCTTGCATGGTCCTCCCGGGCAGCGCCTGCATGCATGATACACCGCCCGGCCCGGGCGCGCGATCAGGGCGGGGTAGCGGGCAGCTTGCGGAGCAGCTCCTTCATCTGGCGGCGCACCGCCGCGTGGGCAGGATCGGCCGCGAGATTGCGGCGCTCGTGGGGATCCTCGCGGTAATCGTAAAGTTCAGCCTGTTCTCCCTCGGGATCCCACTCGGTGTATCGGTAGCGTTCGGTGCGCACCGAGCGGCCGAAAATCTTGCCGCGCAGAGTCATGCTGTAGGCCGGCTGATCCCAACTTTCACGGGGATCACGCAGCAGCGGCGCCAGGCTCTCTCCCTCCAGGCCTGGCGGCGGCTTCAAGCTGCACAATTCGGCCAGCGTCGGGTAGAGATCCACCAGTTCCACCGTGCGGGGACAGGTAGCACCCGCGCGGGCCAGGCTCGGCGCGGCGATGATGAGCGGGACGCGCACCGCCACCTCATAAAGCGAGTTATGCTTGGACCACTTGCCCTTTTCGCCCAAGTGGTAGCCGTGATCGCCGAACAACACGATGATCGTGCGGTCGGCCAGTCCCAGCGATTCGAGCTTGTCGAGCACGCGGCCCACTTGGGCGTCCATGAAGGACACGCAGGCGTAGTAGGCGCGGATCATCTCGCGAGCCGCCTCGGGGGTGGCGTCCCGCCCGATGAAAAGATCGCCGTTGCGTTCGGGGAGCGCGGCCGGCGGGGCTCCGGGTGGCAAGGTGGGTCGCGGGGCGAAGTCCGCAGGCAGGGGAATCCGGCCGGGCTCGTAAAGATCGAAGTATTTCTTGGGCGCGACCAGCGGGCTGTGCGGCTTGACGAAACCGACGCCTAGGAAGAAAGGCCGGTTCTTGTATTTTTCGAGCAGCTCGAGGGCGCGCGATGCAGTGCGATAGTCCGGCTGATCCTGGCCCTCGCCGGGAACGGCCTCCCAACGGTCCGAGTTGCGGGCCTGCCGTGCGCGTTCCTCGGGCGACGGCGGTTGCCGCCGCAGGACTGGTTCGCCACCCTCGTCCCAGGAGGGCGCGTCGTCAATGACGCCGTGATAGATCTTGCCCGTGCGCGCGGCGACGTACCCGTGCTGGCGGAAGAGCTGGGGCAGCGTGAGCAGGTCGGGGAACTCGTTGCGGAAGTAGCGGTTGTTGTCCAGCACGCGGACGGTGGTGGGATAGCGCCCGGTCAGCAGCGAGGTGCGCGAGGGATTGCACAGCGGGTACTGGCAGTAGGCGCGCGCGAAGAGCACGCCACGGCGCGCGATGCGGTCAATGTTCGGCGTGCGCACGATCTTGTTGCCGTAGCAGCCCAGCTCGGGCCGCAGGTCGTCCACCGCGATGAGAAGGACGTTGAATTTGGGCGCCGCGCTGCGTGGCAGCGCCCTAAAAGCGCCTGTGGACACCAGGAACTGGCGGCGCGTGGCGCGAGCGGTATGGGGTGAGGGAACCGTCATCACGCTGTAGTGTATAATAAGGGCGAAGCAGCCACCCTAGCTCAGTTGGTAGAGCGGCTGATTCGTAATCAGCAGGTCGCCGGTTCGATCCCGGCGGGTGGCTCCATTCAAGATCAGCCCGTTAGTGACAGCGAGCCAGAGTCTCCGGCGCATCAGCAGGGAGACATCACCTAGACCCGCACCGCCGCGGTTGTGAACCCCAGAGCTTTCCTCCGACGCATCTCGCGTTGGGAGCGAGTTGGACGTCCTCGCACTGCGCGGTCGGCTTCGGCGATCGAGCCGATCCGCCGTCGCGGCCCAGCATCGGTCGGGATGAGGCCTGCCCAAGGGCAGACACAGCGCCGGTGTAACCTCTCCGGCTGAGGTCTTTGGACAGTTCGGGCGCGGAGCGGAGGTTTCCAGCGTTTCCGCCACGACAGAGCGTCGCAAGACCTGGTGCGCCTTGGTTTCCAAATGGACCTCGCTGCTGGTGTACGCCGGGGCCGGGTCGGCGGCCAGCGCCGCTCGGGGCCTGCTCGAGGAGAGAATGCGGTGGCGAGCACGCCTATCCAAGCCGTGTTTGCGCAGCATGCCCAGTTCGCCTCAGCCCTCTGAGCCGAAGGGCAAAACGAGGATGCGCCCGGGGGCTGGCGGTTAGCCAGTCC
>JBMFPL010000272.1:0-5311 GCA_049969115.1 Bryobacteraceae bacterium
CCAGGGGCAGCGGGACAGGAACAATCGCGGCAATCCCTTTTCGTATCGGCGCCGCAGCTCGAGCAGCCGGCGGGCGGCCTCCACCTCTTCGGCGGCCTGCTCGGTAAGCGCGAACGCCTCATCGAGCAGCGCGCGCCTTTGTCGCTCACCCCATGGCATGGTCATCGCTCAGCGTCCTCCCAAAATCCAACTGCTGCTGATTTGTTCCTGCGGTCCGATGGAAACCAGCGGCTCCGTGGAGGCCCTGCCGGGCTGCGGCGCCTGATGCTCGGAGAGCACGTCGACGTCAATGTTGGCGTCGTGCGCCTTGGACGGCACGTGGTCGTACTTCCAGTCCATGTGTGCGCCGTGCTGCGCCTGGAACGGTCCGGTTTTCAGCTCCTCGATGATCTGCTCGCGCACAGGATTGAGTTTGGGCCCTCCCGTGTTCTCGTCAGTGTTCAGGTTTCCCTTGTGGTCCGTCAGGTAGCACGGCAACGGGCGGCCGGACACCGGCTCGCGGATTTCGAACACGTCAATGTCCCCGGCAAAAGGCTTCCCTGTTTTGCCGTCACAGACCACGCCGTCACGGACTACGATCCTGCCTTGGGTTTGCAGCCTGTGGATGTGAAGGGACTCCTCGTAAAACTCGCCGGCGTGCTTTTTGGCGAGGCCTTCCAGCTTGCGGTAGACCTCCTCGGGCAAGGATCCGCTGGGCGGCGGTTTGGGTGCTTAATGGCCGACCGCTGCTGGCGTGCCTTTCGCCCCGAGCAGCGGATCCAGTTCCGTCAGCGTCTTGTTCTTGATGAAGCAAGGTGTGGGCAGCGCCTGGCCGGATTCGCTCAGGGGCCTCCAGGCGGGGTTAGTGGGCCTGGCGTCAATGGTGACGCCGTAGCGATGCGTCACTACTTCGGCGTCAGGGATGGCCCTGCGGTCCATGCCCTGCGCCAGCTTCAGGACGGGCACATTGGCTTTCACGAACTGCATGTTGCCGCCGCCCTTGCGCGCCGCTACTATGGCCTCCCTGTCGGGCAGGGGCACTTTTTTCAGCTCCGGGGTGCCTCTATAAACCGGCAACCGCCGTTTGCCCGCCGTAGCCTGGCGGACGGCTTGGGTTGCGCGGGGAAGCGTGCGGGTGGAGATGCCGGTCTTTTCCAGCACGGACTTCACCACGCTGTGTAATCGCCGCGTGCCCGTCGAAGCCACATCGCCGGCCGACTTTGTAATAACTTGTGCGACTCGGTCCGCCGCCTCTCCCGGCGGCGCCGATCACCCTCCCTATCCTCCCGCTCACGATGACGTGGCTGGCAGCCTTGCTGAAGCCCTCAAACACCGAGTTGCCGCCCGCATCCACGTAGTCCTTCGTCTCTTGCAATGCCTCCGCAGGCGCAAGGACAAACTCGGTGGCGCCGCCCGTAACGGCCCCGGTCAGGGCGCGTCCGGCGATCCCGAGCCACGACGTGCTGCCGTCGGCTTTCTGGCCAGTTAGAAATTCCCTGGCGCTTTGCAACAGGGTTTCGGTGAGGATCTCCCTGTCGAGCGTGCTGCCGCGTGGCAGCTCACTTTCCGTGACGATGGCGCCCTGCTTGATGTCTTTGTACACGCGCAGGAGCTGGTCGTACTCCTGCCGGTCGAACTCTTTGCCTTCGATGAGCTGCTGGCGGACCGCGCGGATGTGCGTGAGCAGGTCGCCCGGCTCGCCGGGTCCCTTCACCCAGTGCGATTCGGGACCGCTGCCACACAGGATGTACCTCTCCATCTGGGAGAGGTTCTGCAAAACCTTGTCTTCCTCGGCCTGCCGCCGGACCAGCTCATCCATCTGTCGGTCGAAGGCTGCTTCGGGCCTCAGGGCTTTCTGGAGCCACTCCTCCGAGGCCTGCCTCTGCTGGGCAATGATCTCGGACGTCCTTTGCTTCCAGGCTTCGACGTCGTCAACGATGCCGCCCGTGAGGATGTTGACGTACTGGCGCTGTTCATTCCGCACCAGCACGTAGCGACGCCCGTCGGGCGCTATCCATCGATTTCATCGGCCCGGTCCAGCCGCGCGCCTGCTGCCGTCACTCGGGCCCCGGACGAAGGTGGCGGGGTGGCGATGGGCGCCAGCCCGCCGGTGGCCGCCGCCCCTCCCATGGGAGCGGGCTTTTTCAGGTGGCTTTGGACTTGCAAGGCGTGGCAGGACGGGTCGGGTTGTGGCCGCCAGTAGAATGCCGGGCTCTCGGTCACCGGCGCTACCTCGTGCATCACCATCCAGCCCGCAGCGTACGCCCCGGCTGCCGCGGCCGCCATCTGCAAAAGCGGGACGACGATAGGCTCGGCGGGGACGCCACCATCGGCCCAAGCTGTCGCCCGCCGCCGCGCGAAACGCTGGACGAGGCCAACCACCGCGGACCGGCAGGCCCGCGCCGCCATGCCCGGCAGCAGGCCCATCAGCATCAGCGACGAGTTAGCCACCAGGTAGCCAACCATCGCGCCCCAGTAGCTGAGGTCGGTGAAATGGCGCGCGCCGAAGATATCCGGCAACAGAAACTTCTGCGCCAGGTAGCCCACGCCAGAGCCCACCCCTTACAGCATGCCGAGCAACGGGTTGTGGCCCGACACCGCCGCGATGAAAGGGGTAGATCAGCTTGTCCGTGGCGATGTGCCTGAGCGGAGTCGTTTTGAACCCCCGGTACACGGCGAAAGCGAGCGTCAGCGCGGGCGCCACCGGGTGCCACCGCGTCAACGCTTCGATTTTGAGCAGCCACTCAAGCCGGCGCTGGAAGGGAAACGCGCGCAGCGTGGCGTGGGCCAGACCGTGCAAGGGCGCGCTGTCCCCCGCGCAGAATTCCGTCAACTGACCGAAATAGGGATTGGCGTTGAACTTCCCTGCCGTCCTTTCCCGCCAGGCCCAGAATCGTCTCAAGAGTTTTCGCACCTGTCTACCTCCGCCACCGGTTGCGCCGGGCGACCGTCTCGACCACCTCGGCCCCCCCTGGCCACCTGGCAGGCAGGGCACGCCCCTTCGGTTATCTGCCCCTTACCCTGAATGAACTCGTCCATGCGGACGACCAGCGCGTGCTCGCTCGCCGGGGGGTGGTTCCAGCACATCCCTCCAACGGGCGATGATTCGCTGCCCGGCGCACAACTAGACGCCCGCCGGGCCCTGGTCAAGCACGAGCGGCGGCGGAGCGAGGTCCACGTACAGCCTGTTGAGGGCCTGGGCGGCCCGTCCCGCGGCATCGCCCGATTTCATCAGCAGGACGCGCTCGCCGCGCATCAGGACCGCGCCCCTGGTTCCGACGGCCCGCCAGTCAAACGCCTGGGCGCGCCCGCGCAGTCCGGAAATGGCCGCGTCCAATGCCGCCGAGAAGACCACCAGCGTCGGGGCCGCTGCCGCTGCGATCCACTACCCCTGCCGCCTGGTCCGGCGTCCGCATGCCGCCAGCCGGCGCTCGCCCAGATCCTCGGGCACCGAGGCGGGATTCATCACGCGTCCCTGAGTCCGGCAATGCCGGAGGCGGCGCAAACGACCCAGTTCGTGAGCGACCACGGCTGCCAGCCTGCGGCAAGCCGTTTCGCTTTGGCCCAGGCCCGCCGCCGAGACGACGGCCGCCTGCCTGCGGCGGAGACGAAAACGGAGTGGCAACGTTTTGTTTTTCCGGGCCGCGCAGTCACAACCACGGTCGGCTGCGCGCTGCTCCGCGTCTCGATCCCCTCGAGCAATCTCTCGGCTTCCCCCGCCCCTTCCCCTGCAATTTGGAGGCTTTCGGCGCCCGGCGGCACCAGCTCCGCGGGCAACGTGGGATCGCCCAGCCAGCGCAACTGTCGCGGGCGTTCCGCACCGCAGGCCCGCTCCTTCGTCGTGGAGTCCCTCACTCCGAGTTCTCCCTACTTGCGGGAGATCGCGCGGATTGCCGCGTGCAGGTTCCAGAACTCCCGCCTCAGGGTCAGGTAACGGTTCGGAACCGGCGCCAGCATCACCACCCCGTGGCCGCGGAAAACGTTCACCAGCCCCTCGCCCGAAATCCAGGAGCCGAACAATCCTCGCGAAGATTTCTCCACACTGTACTCCAGCGAGGCCGAGCGCGCCACGGCGAACGAGCCGTCCACCGTCAGCGTTTCACCCTGCAAGATGAGCTTCTGCACCGGCCCCGGCGCCCAGTAGAACACCTTGCCCACGCCCGAGACCTGCGTCTGGAACATGCCCTCGCCGCCGAAAAGCGAGGTGAACAGGGGGTTGGTGTAGACACCCAGTTGGACTGTGGCGTCCGAAGCAAGGTAACAGCCCTTGTCGAGGATCCACGACTCGGTCCCGTTCAGCTCGAGGATCTCGATTTCACCGAAGGTCGGCTCCAGCCAGATCTCGCCGCGCCCGGTGCAGACCGGCCGCACCGCCCTTTCTTTGGTCAGGAACGAGCGGGCGATGCCGCCGAGAGAGGGCGACCTGGCCTGCATCTGGAACTGACCCAGCCAGTAGTGCAACTGTCCCGCCTCGAGCACTACCGAAGTGTTGTCCACCACGATGCGCGCCAGCCGCCACATCTCGTACTCGTACACTTCGAAGACGGTCTGGTGCGAAGCGGCCCGGCGGGCGGTGGCTTTCAAGTGGGCCGCCACGGTTTTCCCGGCACCGGGCGCCATCCCGGCTTGCGGCGGCGCCGCGGGGAAACCCAACGGCGGTTGAGGTGCGGGCGCACCCATTCCCTGCGGCAACATCATCGACGCCGATGCGCCCACTCCCGGCGACGCGCTCATGCCAGGATAGGCAGCCGGCACGGGCATCCCGCCCATCACCAAGCGCCCGCACATGGCGCAGAACTTGACCCCCGGCTCCAACACGGCTCCGCATCCTGCACAGCGATTCATGGGACTCTCTCCCGCGTTCTTCCTCGACGGGCCCGGCCGGGCGTCCGGCGCTGCCCCCGCCCGCTTAAAACCTCCGCCACCGCAGCGTCACGACCACGTTTTGATCGCGCAGGCTGCGGAAAGAAAGCCTTTTCCATCCGTTGGATGGGCCCGGCATTTCCGTGAACCCGATGCCCGTGAAGTCCGTTTCGATTATCACCGGCACGCCCGGCAGCGTCCCACGCAACGTGCCCTTGTCCGCCCGGTCAGCATCGATGGTTACCACTTCTCCTTTGCGCAGCGGCCCGGACCAGATCAGGACTCCGGAAGAAGGAGCCTGCGGCTCTGCTGCTCTCTGCGGCGCTTCCTCACGCCGGGGGCCTGCGGGCTCTTGCGGCTGTACTGGCGTCTGCGGCGCTTCCTCGCGGCGGGGAGCGGAAGGAATCTGCGGCTCGGGGCGCAGGATTTCCACCCGCTGGCGCCGCCTGGACGGCTGCTCGGGCGCAGG
>JBMFPL010000273.1:0-5297 GCA_049969115.1 Bryobacteraceae bacterium
GTTTCCGGCGGTGGTGCGCCAGGCGATCCGGCGGAGGGTCGAGGAAGGCATGGGGCTGGTGGTGCTGGGGATGCAGGCGCGCGGGGGCGACTGGGCGGAGCTGGCCCCGATCGAGGCGCCGGGACGCGAGCGGCGCGGGGGACGCTGGATGATCGCGGAACCTCACTTCATCACGCGCAACGTGCCGCTGGAATCGTTCCCGTTCGAGCAGATGCGGCACTTCGAGGCCCGCGCCGGCGGCCAGGTGCTGCTGCGCAGCGATGCGGGCGATCCCGTCCTCGCGGTTCGCACCGTGGGGCAGGGAAGGGTCGTCGCGGCGGCCTGGGAAGAACGCGGCCTGATCCCGCTGATCGCGAACCAGTGGCGGGCCGCGGCGACGTGGCGTTACTGGGAGTACATGTACTCGCTGCTGGCCCGCGCCGTGATCTGGGCGGCGCGTAAGGAATCGCCGGCGGCGCTGGAGACACTGAGCGTGTACGAACCATCGCGTCCTGCTCGCGTGAAGCTGGCGTGCCGCGCGCCTGCGGTCTTCGAGGTGAAAGTGCGCGACGAGTACTGGGAAACCGAAGCCGAGGCAAGGTTGCCTGCCCCGCAGGGCAAGGCCGAACTGGAGCTGCCGGTCCCGCCGCGCGGCGAGATTCATTTCGTGGACGTGGTGGCGCGCGATCCCAAGGACGGCAAGATTCTGGACTGGGGCTCGACCGTCTACCGGACCGCCCAGCCCGTGCGCATCGCCGACGTCCGCTTCGACCAGGACCGCTTCCGTCGCGGCGATCCGGTGACCGGCAGGTTCGTCGTGAGCGGGGCCGCCCCGGGGCTGGCGCTGCGTATGAACTTTTTCGACAATTACGGCCGCCTGCTGGCCACTCGCGACCTTGCGCTTTCGCCCGGTCAGAGGGAGGCGGCCTTTTCGTTTCCCAGTCAGGACGCGCTCACGCGTCTGGCCTGGGTGGAGGGCAGGCTGCTGGAGGAGGGCCGCGAGCGGCACCGCAAACGGGCTCAGGTCTTCATCCTGCAGCCCCGCCGCTGGGATGACTTCGACGTGGTCATGTACCTGTTCGGTCCCGATCCGGCGCCCGGTCTGTGGCCGACCATCGAGCAACGGCTGCGTGCCATGCAAGTGACCACGCTCTCCTCGTACCCGCTGGAGCTTTCCCGCCACGCCAACTTCGGGGTGCAGGCGCAGACGCGCATTTCCGGTCAGGAGTCGCCCGACGGCGAAGCGCGCAAGCCTTACCTCGAGCAGAAAAGGCGCTGGGCCGAGACGCACGACAAAAAATATCTGGCCCGTCTTTACTGCCTGAGCGACCCCGCTTACCGCAATCAGCAGGAGCGCGAGATAGAAAAGCTGGTAACTCCCTGGGTTCCTTTTTCGCCGATGAGTTACTACATTTATGAGGAACCTTCGCTGACCTGTTACACCGATGCCTTCGATCTCTGTTTCTCGCCGCACTGCATGGCGCGCATGCGCGAGTGGCTCAAGCGCGAGTATGGCAGCTTGGAGGCGCTCAACCGGCAATGGGGCACCAGCTTTACCCGCTGGGAAGACGTCACGCCCGACACTACCGAGGAAGCGCAGCGGCGCGGGAATTATTCTTCCTGGGCGGACCACCGCACTTTCATGGAGGAAGTCTACGCGGAGAATTACGCCTACGTCCGCGATCTGCTCCACCGGCACGATCCGGAAGGCCTGGTGCTGCTTTCGGGCACGCAGGAATCGGTCCCGCACAATGGCTGCGATTACTCGCGTTTGAATTACATTGTCGGCCACCTGAATCCATACACCGGGGGCAACCAGCTCGAGTTCCTGCGGAGTTTCAATCCCGGCCTGCACATGTCGGCGGGAACCGGTTACGGAGTCAAGGGCCGGAGGGCGCTTTATAACCTCTACAACGGCCTGTTCCACGGCTTCACCGCGGGCGCTTATATCTTCTGGCAGTATTCGATCCTCAATCCCGACTACCGCTTTTCGGGGAGTGCGGAAAGCATCCGAGCGGCGCTGGAGGAGATCCGCGAGGGCGGCGTGGCGCGGCTGCTGCGCGGCGCGCAACGCGACAATGACGGCATCGCCATCCATTACTCGTTTCCCAGCATCCATGGAAGCTGGATCGTGGACGGGCGCACCACCGGGCCGGACGAAAACCCGAACAAAGGCGCGGGGCCGACATTCCGGAAGTTCGAGGCCAATCGTGACGGGTGGGTGAACCTGCTCAAAGACCTCGGGTTCGGCTTCGATTTCATCGCGCGGCAGCAAATCGAGGCGGGCGAGCTCAAAACGCGCGGCTTCCGCGCGCTGATTCTGCCCTTCTCGGTCGCTTTGACCGCCGGAGAGGTGTGCGCCATCCGGGAGTTCGTCGAGGCCGGCGGTGTGCTGATCGCCGACGGGCAGCCGGGGGTCATGGACGGCCATGCCCGCTGGCTCGATCGCGGTTCGCTCGACGAAATGTTCGGGATCGCGAGACCGCACCCCGCGCGTCAGCAGGAGCTGGCCTCCACGGCGCCCGAAAAACAGCTTCGCGCGGCGGGAGCGCGGGCGGTAGCCGAGCTGGAAGGCGCTCCCGCCGTGCTGGCCCGCGAGCACGGGCGCGGCAAGTCGGTGTACCTGAATTTCTTCCTTTCCTCCTACCTGGAGGACCGGCGCGACGGCAAGGAGAGGCGCTGGAAAGAGCTGGTCAACCGCGGCCTGGAGTGGGCGGGTTTGCGGCCGGCCTACCGCGTGCTGGCGCAGTCCGGCGAGCCTGTGGACAATTTCCTGCTGGTGCACTACCGGCGCGGCGCGGCCAGGCTGCTCGGGCTGCTCAAGAATGACGAGCCAGAAGTGCGCAGCACCGGCTTCAGCGTGGATTTGGGCGCGCCGCTGCACATTTACGACGTGCGCCACAAGCGTTACCTGGGCCGGGCAAGGACGCTGCGCGATAGCATCCGCACCGCGGAGCCCAAGCTCTACGCGCTGCTGCCCTCGCCGGTGAGGCGCCTTCGCCTGGAAGCGCCGCGGGCGCTCCGGCGAGGAGAGGCGGTGGAGTGCCGGATCTTCGTGGAAGGAGGGCAGGGCTTGGACACGGTGCTGTTGTTCCGTGTCGAGCGGCCGGGCGGCCAGCGCGCCCACGAGTACTTGGAAAACCTGGAGACGCGCGGCGGCGTGGCGCAGAAAACCTTCCGCACGGCGTTGAACGATGCGGCCGGTCGCTGGCGGATCACCGTGACGGATGCGGTCAGCGGAGTGCGCGCCGTGCACGAGTTTTTGCTTCGCTGAACGGGCGGGGCGGGCGCCCGCTTACAATGGGAGATATGTGCGGCATCGTGGGCTATATCGGCCCGCGCCGCGCCGTGCCCATCCTGCTGGATGCGCTCCGTCGTCTGGAGTACCGCGGCTACGACTCAGCCGGGCTTGCGGTGTGGAACGGGCAGGAGGGCATTGCAGTGCGGCGCGCCTCGGGGAAGCTGCGGAACCTGGAAGAAGTGCTGCGCCTGCACCCGGTGGACGGCGCTTACGGCATCGGGCACACCCGGTGGGCCACGCACGGGCGGCCTACCGAGGAAAACGCGCACCCGCACCGCGACTGCACCGGTCGCTTCGTCGTGGTGCACAACGGGATCATCGAAAACTACCTGCCGTTGAAGCAGGAGCTGGCCGCCGAGGGCCACCGCTTCACCACGCAAACCGATACCGAGGTCATCGCCCACCTGATCGAGCGGCATTTCCGCGGCAGCCTGGAGGGAGCGGTGCGCGAGACCGCGCGCCGGCTGAACGGGTTGTTCGCGCTGGCGGCGATCGCCGCTGACGACCCCCACAAGATCGTGGCCGCGCGCTCAGGGCCTCCGGTGGTGATCGGCTTGGGCGAAGGGGAATATTTCCTGGCCTCGGACGTGCCTGCTTTGTTGAATCATA
Organism: Bryobacteraceae bacterium; assembly: GCA_049969115.1. Classification (GTDB taxonomy): domain Bacteria; phylum Acidobacteriota; class Terriglobia; order Bryobacterales; family Bryobacteraceae; genus DTHT01. Next base: position 3,890 of record JBMFPL010000273.1, read on the forward strand.
CCCGCGACGTTTTGTTTTTATCGGACGGCGACCTGGCGGTGCTGACCCCGGAAGGCGTGCAGTTGAGCGACTTCGAGGGCCGGCCGGTCAAGAGGCAACTCACTCACATCTTCTGGGATCCCATCCTGGCCGAAAAAGGCGGCTACCGCCACTTCATGCTCAAGGAAATCTTCGAGCAGCCGCGCGCGGTGCGCGACACCATCCTGGGCCGCGTGAGCCAGGAATCGGGCCGTGTTTTTCTGGAAGAGATCGGCTTCGGCCCGGAGGAAGCCCGCCGGTTCCGATCCGCCCGCATGGTCGCCTGCGGTTCGAGCTGGCACGCCGCCCTGGCGGGCAAGTTCATGCTGGAGGAGCTGGCGCGCCTGCCGGTAGAAGTGGATTACGGCAGCGAATTCCGCTACCGCGACCCCATTCTGGACGAAAGCGTGCTGACCATTGTCGTCTCGCAGTCGGGCGAGACAGCGGACGCGCTGGCCGCGCAACGCGAAGCGCGGCGGAAAGGGTCCCCTACGCTCGCCATTTCCAACGTGCCCGGCTCGATGCTCACGCGGGAGGCCACGGGCGTGCTGCTCACCCATGCCGGGCCCGAGATCGGGGTCGCCTCCACGAAGACCTTCACCGCCCAGCTCGTCGCCTTGTACCTGCTGGCGCTTTATCTGGGACAGGCCCGCGGCGTGCTGGACGAGGAGCGCTCGCTGCGCCATGTGCAGGAGCTGATTCGCCTGCCGCACAAGCTCGAGCAAATCCTTTCCCGCGAGAGCTGCTGTGAGGAACTGGCGCGGAAGTTGTTCCGGGCTTCGGACTTCCTGTTCCTGGGCCGCGGCGTGCATTTTCCCATCGCGCTGGAAGGCGCCCTGAAGCTGAAGGAACTCTCTTACATCCACGCCGAAGGCTACCCGGCGGGGGAGATGAAGCACGGGCCCAATGCGCTGATTGACGAAAACCTACCCGTGGTGGTGCTGGCGACTTGCGATCCCGCTTCGGCCACCAGCCGCCTGCTCTACGAAAAGACGCTTTCCAACATCCAGGAGGTGAAGGCGCGCGAGGGTCAGGTGCTGGCCGTCGTGGTTGACGGCGATGAGGAGGCGCGGCCCATGGCCGACCACGCCATCGAGATCCCGCCGGCGGAGGAGTTGCTGTTGCCGGCGCTGGAAGTGGTGCCCTTGCAGCTTCTCGCCTACCACATCGCGGTGCGCCGCGGCTGCGACGTGGACCAGCCGCGCAACCTCGCCAAGAGCGTGACCGTGGAATGAAGCAGGCATTCCATCGCATCCAGGTACGCACCCAAGGCAAAGGCCTTTACGAAATCACCGACCGCATCGCGGCATGGCTGTCGGGGCAGGGGATCGCGCAGGGCCTGCTGACGGTCTTCGTCCAACACACCTCCGCTTCACTTGTCATCCAGGAG
>JBMFPL010000274.1:0-5281 GCA_049969115.1 Bryobacteraceae bacterium
GACCGGGAGAAGATGCTCGAGCAGGTCCGGCGCACCTCCAAGCCCTGCCTGATCTTCAAAGTCTACGGCGCTTCGCGGCTGTGTGGCTCGCGCCAGCAGATGCTGGATGCGCTGCGCCTGGTGTTCCGCTACGCCAAACCCACCGACTGCGTGGTCATTGGCATGTTCCCCAAGTACAAGGAGCAGGTGCGCGAAAACTGCGAGCTGCTGGTGGGGGCGCTGGGTCTCGGGAGCTGAGCAACGCGGTTCGGCGATTGTGGCGTGTCCGAGGCGGACAGGCCAGCGCGGTGAGGCTGCCGCTCAGCCCCGGAAGCGCAACATGGCCGGCATGATCCCCGCCAGGGCGGCCACGTTGCCCACCCAGAAGGCGAAGCTCCACTTCACCAGGTCAGCTTTCACCCGCTGCATTTCCTCGCGCAGGGTGGCGACGGCCTCTTGCAAGTCGGCCTTGGTGGCCGCGCGCTGCTCGACAGTTGCCTTGATGAATTCCGGCAGCGAGCCGGCCTCCTGCTCGCCCAGCTTGGGTTTCAGTTTCCCGTAAAGCTCGAGCAGCGTGGGCATGAGCCCGAGAGCATTATACTTTTGGGTGGCCCCGCGCCCAGCAGTTCGCGCGCAGCGAGCGAGGCAGAAGGTGCGAGCTTTCGCGCGCCCGGCTACCGCTCTCCAGCCGCTGGGCTCTCTCGCCAGTAACGCTGCGCGGAAGCCCACAAGAGCGCTGGCAGCAGCGACAGGGCGCCGGTCCAAGCCGCCATCGCGCGCACCCCGGCGCCGAGGTCGATCGCCAGTCCCGCCGCGTAACTCATCGCTGAGACAACCAGGCAGTGCAAAGCGTAGTCCGCCGAGAAGACGCTGCCGCGGTAGCGGTCTTCGGTCTGTTCCTGAAGCAGGGTGGTCGAGAAAACCCAGATCGTGGAGCCCCCCGCATGGGCGAGGATGACAGCGGCGCAAGCCCAACTGAGGGCAGGCGCCACGGACAACGCCAGGTAACCCACCACGATGGCGAGGAAGCCCAGTAGGATCCCGCGCCGCAGTTGGCGGGATTGGCGCCCGAGACAGTAGCCGGCCACCAGCGGCCCCAGCAACGCCCCGATGCCGCGTGATCCCATCAGCAGGCTCATGCCGAGCATGCCACCACCGCGGGCAGCCAGCCGGTCGCTCCGCACGGGGAACACCTTTTCCCCGAACAGAGGCAGCAGGACCCAGTTGGCGCCCATCAAACCCAGGCCTGCCTTCACCAGCAGAGTGGCGAGCCGGCGCCGGTCTTGCATCATGTAACGCGTGCCCTCGAAAAAGGGCGAAAAATCGGTGAGGTCCCGCAAGCGAAAGGGGCCGGCTCGACTGACGTGATCCTCGGGGAACGACATGGCGCGGATCAGAGCCGCTGAGGCCACAAAGCTGAGCGCGTTGATCACGAATACGCTGTCGCGGCCCAGAAAGGCGGCCACCATACCGCCCAGGCCGGCTCCAATCGCCAGGTTGAACGACCATGTCACCGAGCCCAGGGCATTGGCCGCCAGCAACTCATCTTCCCGCGTAATCGCCGGCAGCACCGCGCTCCGGCCCGGTTCGAAGAAGGCCCACATGACGGTCTCCAGCAACAGCAGCAGGTAGATCGCCCACACCAGCGACGGGCTGCGCATCCAGATCATGCCCAGTACGATGCCGGCCCGCGCCAGGTCGGTCAGAATCATCACGCGGCGGCGGCTCATCCGGTCGTTGACCACGCCCGCGGCGGGGGCTACGAAGACCTGGGGGAGGACCTGCAACACGTACGCGACGGCGATGGATTTGGCGCTACCAGTCAACTCGAGCAGCAGGCTGTAAATGGCGATGGCGTAAAACCAGTCGCCCAGCTCGCTGACGATCTGGGCCAGCCAGAGCAGGCGGAAGTTCCGGTTGTCGCGTACCAAGCGCCAGTAGACCGCCAGTGAGACCGGATTGTGAGGCATGCGCCGTTCACCGGGACTCGGCGGTTGCGGGGACTTCGGCGGTGTACAGGCCCATGCGTTGCTTGACCAGCTCGATGGTGGCCTGCGCGATCGGCATGACGCGAGCCGCTCCCTCGCAAAGGATGCGGTCCACGTAGCCGGGCTCGTTCATGATTTCGCGATAGCGTTCCTGCAAGGGGCGCAGGTGCTCGATGACCACGTCGGCCACCTGTTTTTTGAGCTCGCTGTAGCGCATGCCGGAGAAATGCGCCCGCATCTGCTGGTCGCTCCATTCGGTGAAAGCCTGGAAGATGTTGAGCAGGTTGGCGACGCCGGGGCCGAGAACGTCGAAGTCCACCCCCGGCGCGGAGTCCGTGGTGGCGCGCATGATCTTGCGCCGGATGGAATCGGGCGGATCGAGCAGCGCCACCGCGTGCCCGGAGCCCGGTGCGGACTTGCTCATTTTCTTCTGAGGATCGTCCAGGCCCATGATCCGCGCGCCGACCACCGGCAGCCTGGTTTCGGGCACTACGAAGGTAGGGCCGTAGAGCGAATTGAAGCGCTGGGCGATGTCGCGCGTCAGTTCCAGATGCTGCGCCTGGTCTTCGCCCACGGGTACGATGGCTGCCTGGTAAAGGAGGATGTCGGCGGCCATGAGCACGGGGTACTGGAAGAGGCCGTCGCTTACAGTCTCCTGTTCGGCGGCCTTGGCCTTGAACTGGGTCATGCGTCCAAGCCATCCGAAGGGCGTGACGCAGGTGAGCATCCAGGCCAGCTCGGCGTGAGCCGGCACGCTGGACTGCACCATGATCGTGGACTGCCGGGGATCTATGCCCGCAGCCAGATAAAGGGCGGCCACTTCGCGGATCTTGCGGCGAAGCTCATCCGGCGGCTGGTAAACCGTGATGGCGTGCAGGTCCACGATGCAGAAGATGGCCTCGTAATCGTACTGGATCTTGACCCACTGTTTGAGCGCCCCCAGGTAGTTGCCGATGTGCAAGTTCCCGGTGGGCTGCATTCCGGAGAACACTCGTGGTTTCATGCTAGTCAGAAGGGCTGACCCGCAGGGCAGCGTGAATACTTATCCTACGAGATGGCGAGCGCGGAAACAAACCGGCAAGAGGCGGCGCCTGGCACCAGCCTCGAGGTCACCGTCGAAAAATTGGTGCACGGCGGTGCGGGACTGGCCCGGCATCAAGGGCGGGTGATCCTGGTCAGTTACGTGCTGCCCGGAGAGCGGGTGCGGGTGGCGATCCGGGGGGCGCGCGCTGGTGTTCTGGAAGCCCAGCTCGAGGAACTCCTCGAAGCCTCGGACCAGCGGGTCAACCCGCCCTGCCCGTACTTCGGCCGCTGCGGGGGTTGCCAGCTCCAGCACGGCCGCTACGAGCTGCAACTGGAAATCAAGCGGGCTGTCCTGCTGGAGACGCTGCGCCGGCTGGGCGGGATCGAGCTGTCCCTGGAACCGCAGATCGTGGCCGGGCCGGGCTGGCAGTACCGCAACCGCGTTCAGCTTCACCTGAGAGCGGGGAGGATCGGTTTCTTCCAGGCGGCCAGCGAGCGCCTCTGCTCGATCGAGCAATGCATGATCGCCTCGCCCCGGATCAACCAGGCGCTGGCCGCGCTCCGCCAGTTGCTTTCTGAGGCTGGCATCCCGCGTTCGGTCAAAACGCTGGAAGTTTTCAGCGACGAGCAGCGCGTGCAAATCAACGTCCGCGCAGGCGCGGAGACTCGCACCGCCCGTCGCAGGGTGGCCAGGGCCATGGCCGAGAGGTTGCCCGGCCTGATCGAGGATGCGCTGGAATACGCGGCGGCAGGCGAGCTCTACCGCGTCGGTCACCGGTCTTTCTTCCAGGTCAACCGCTTCCTGCTTGGCGATCTGGTGAGTTGCGCGCTGGAGGGCGCCGAAGGCAGTTCGGCGCTAGATTTGTATGCGGGGGTGGGCTTGTTCAGCCTGCCGCTGGCTCGCAGGTTCGCCCGCGTGACAGCGGTCGAATCCTCGGCCTGGGCGGCCGCGGACCTGGAGCACAATGCCGCACGAGCAGGCCTGGCCATCCAAGTGTGCCGCCAGGACGCGGCGGCTTTCCTTGCCGGGCAGTCTCAGGCGCCCGACTTCGTGCTTGCCGATCCGCCACGCAGCGGCCTGGGCCGGGAGGTAGTGCGCGAGCTGCTGCGCCTGAAGCCGCGGCGACTGACTGTCGTCTCCTGCGAACCGGCCACGCTGGCGCGCGACCTGGCGCACCTGGCTGGTGGCGGCTATCGGATCGAGCGGCTGGCGCTGGTGGACCTGTTCCCGCAAACCCACCACATCGAGGCGATCGTTTCCCTGCTGCGCGCTTGAGGATGCCGGGCCAGGCGTGGCCGCGCGGTTAGGGGCCTCTGGGAGGCGTATTCGGGTGAGAGGATGAAGCGGGTGAGCGGATCTTGTTATTCTGGAGGCTTATGATCCTTAACCCTGGAGGCTTTCCCCGCATGCAAGCTGACAGTTTCTCCGCACTGGCTCTCTGGTTGCAGGCGACGCCCGGCAGTGGTTACCTCCACTTGGTGCTGGGGATCAGCCTGCTGTCGTTGCTGGTCGCCGTGCTGTTCTCGCGCTACGTGCTGCGCCAGGATACGGGCACGGCGGCCATGCAACGGATTTCCAACGCGATCCGGCAGGGCGCTGAGGCGTTCCTGCACCGTCAGTACAAGACCATCATTTCGCTGGCGATCGTTCTGGCGCTGATCATTTTCGTCGGCTATTTCTTTGGCAAGGGCCAGAGCACGCTGGCCATCCGCATGACGATCTCCTTCATCGCCGGCTCGTTGTGCTCGCTGGCCGCAGGCTACTTCGGCATGTGGGTCTCGATCCGCGCCAACATCCGCACTGCTTCGGCAGCGCGCAGCGATTTGAACCGCGCTCTTCAGATCGCCTTGCGCGGCGGGGCTGTGACCGGCCTGGGCATGGTGGCGCTCTCGCTGCTCGGTGTGGGCGGCCTGTTCTGGCTGTTCGACGGGCTGAATAATCCCCACCAGGTGCCCTTCCAGATCGTGGCCTTCGGCTTTGGTGCCAGCTTCGTGGCCCTGTTCGCGCAGCTCGGGGGCGGCATTTATACCAAGGCCGCCGACGTGGGTGCCGACTTGGTGGGTAAGGTGGAAGCCGGGATCCCCGAGGACGACCCGCGCAACCCAGCCGTCATCGCTGACCTGGTGGGTGACAACGTGGGTGACTGCGCGGGCCGCGGCGCCGACCTGTTCGAATCCACCGCGGCCGAGAACATCGGAGCCATGATTCTGGGCGTGGCCCTGCTGCCGGTCTTCGGCATCTACGGGGTGCTTTTCCCCCTGATGGCGCGCGCCTTCGGTTTGATCGCTTC